>QGUP01000302.1 GCA_003242505.1 Bacillota bacterium | reverse complement strand
GCGGGGGGATGGCCGGGCCCTCCAGGAGGAAATCACCGGGGGCCGCACCGGGGAGGCGTATTTCCGCCGGACCTTCGGGCTGGCCCAGGAACTCCGGCGGCTCCTGGCGGAGGTACTGGGGGCCGGCGCTGATGAGATCGCCCTCACCGGCAGCACCACCGAGGGGGTGAACACCGCCCTCTGGTCCCTGGACTGGCAGCCCGGGGACGAGGTGGTGAGCGCCAACACCGAGCACCCGGGGGTCCTTTTCCCCCTCTTTGCCCTGCGGGACCGGCGGGGGGTGACGGTGCGCCTCGCGGACCTCCTGGAACCGGGGCAAGACGTGGTGGCGGCCCTGGAGCGGCTCATCACCCCCCGGACCCGGCTGGTGGCCATCTCCCACGTGGCCTGGAGCACCGGGGAGCTCTACCCCGTCGAGGAGATCGCGGCGATGTGCCGGGCCCACCGGGTCCTCCTGCTGGTAGACGGCGCCCAGGCCGCGGGGGTGGTGCCCCTCCGGCTCCGGGAGTGCGGCGCGGACTTCTACGCCCTGCCGGGGCAGAAGTGGCTCCTGGGGCCCGAGGGCACCGGTGCCCTCTACGTCCGGGCAGAGCGGCTGCCGGAGGTCCGGAACACCTTTGCCGGCTACGTGAGCGCCCAGGCCTGGCACCGGTCCGGCTTCCTCCCCCATCCCGGCGCCCGGCGGTTCGAGTACGGCCTCCGGCACCCGGTCTCCCTCGCCGGGTTTCTGGCCGCCGTCCGGTGGCTCCGGGACGAGGTAGGCCTGCCCTGGGCGATGGAACGGAGCCACACCCTGGCCGCCCGGCTCCGCCGGAACCTACAGGCCATCCCCGGAGTCCGGGTCATCACCCCGGAGCGGCACGCCGCCCTGGTCAGTTTCCAGATCCCGGGGGTGCGGCCGGAGGAGGCGGTCCGGGCCCTGGAGGAGCGGGGCTTCTGGGTCCGGTCCATCGACCTGCCCTCTGCGGTCCGGGCCTCCTGCGGCTTCTACAACACCGAGGAAGAGATCGACGGCCTCGCCGAAGCGGTGGCCGACCTCGCCCGAGAGAGATCGGGGGCATGACCGCGCCCCGGGACCGCAGCGCCCCGCCGCCGGCGGGAGGGAGCACCCCACCGCCGGCGGGAGGCAACAGTCGTGTCGGAAACGGAGAAGCGGGGCCGGCCGGCCCCGGACAAACCGGCAGGCGCCGTTTTCGTGACCGTGCAGCCCCTTGCCGGCGATGCCCCCCTCGCAGCCCGATGGCTGGGAGCCCTCGGCGAGTCCCGCCGGGACCTGGTGGAGACCGTTGCGGACCTCACCGACGTCGAACTCCACGCCGCACTGGTGCCCGGGGCCCACAGCATCGCCGCGCTCCTCCGGCACGTGGCCGGGGTGGAGCTCTGGTGGGTCCGGACGGTGCTGCTCCAGTCGCCCCTGGACCCCGGAACCGCGGAGCGGTTCGGCCTGAGCCAGGGTCCCGGCACCATCCTGCCGCCGCCCCGGGAGTGGGGTCTGCCGCAGTTGCTCGCCCTGCTGGACGAAGCCCACGGCGAGACGTGCCTGGCTTTCCGGGGGCTGGACGACGTCGCCCTGCAGCGGCCGGACCGGCCCTGGCCCGGCGGCGGCCGCGCCATCTCCCCGGAGTGGATCCTCTACAACCTCCTGGACCACCTGGCCAACCACCGCGGCCAGATCGCCATGTTGAAGCGGCTGATCCGCCACCGGGGCGGTGAAACCGGACCCGGCACGCCCTGAGGACCAGAGCGGTGCCGGGCAGTCCGGTCGGGTCCCAGCAAGCCGGCCTCGTGGGGCAGCACACCGACAGCAGGAGAAAAAAGGCCCCCGCCGGCCGGGCCGGCGGGGGCCTGCTGCCGGGGGCCTCCGGGCCTGCGGGGGGCCTTTGTGTCTTGTGTCATCACGTACCCCTAGTTTTCGCCGTAGTGGCGCAGGGCCCCGTGCATCACCGGGCCGACGTACTGGTTGAGGGGGAAACCGTGCCGGATGGCGGCGCTGATGAAGGCTTTGGCGGTCCGAACCGCCTCCTGGACCGTCGCCCCCTTGGCGAGTTCCGCCGTGATGGCCGCCGCGGTGGTGCAGCCGGCCCCGTGGGTGTAGGTGGTGGCCACCTTCTCGGACTCCAGCCACTCGAAGCGCTCGCCGTCGTAGAAGAGGTCCACCGCCTTCTCGTGCGGCAGTTTGCTGCCGCCCTTGATCAGGACGTACTTCGCCCCGGCGGCGTGAATCCGGACCGCCGCCTCCTGCATCTCCTCCAGGGAGCGGATGGGGCCCATCTTGGCCAGCTGGGCCGCCTCAAAGAGGTTGGGGGTGGTAATGAGCGCCCGGGGGAGCAGCAGTTCCCGGATGGCCTCGGCCTGCTCCGGCATCAGGACCTCGTCGGTCCCCTTGCAGACCATCACCGGGTCGATGACCACCTTCTCGATCCGGTACTGGTCCAGCTTCCGGGCGACCAGTTCGATGATCTCCACCGTCGGCAGCATGCCGGTCTTCAGGGCGTCGACGCCGATGCCCTCGAAGACGGTGGTCATCTGGGCCTCCACCACCCCGAGGTCGACGGGGAAGACCTGGTGCTGCCACTGGTTGTGCGGGTCCATGGTGACGATGCAGGTCAGGACCACCATGCCGTAGACGTCCCGCTCCTGGAAGGTCTTCAGGTCCGCCTGCAGGCCGGCCCCGCCGCTGGTGTCCGAACCTGCGATGGTCAGCGCCTTCTTCAGGGTCATGGTCACGCCTCCCGTCGCGCCGGATTCGCTCACCGCATCATGCTCACCGCATCACCGGTAGTGAATCGCGATTTCGGTTTGCCGTCAACATCCATTCCATGACGGCAATTGGATGGTTCGCTGGCCGGCGTTCAAGGCTTGTAGCACCACCTGCCGGCACCCCAGCCTGTGGGACCCCCTTGCAACACTTTCGCAACAACCTGTTGCTGGTTCTGTCACAGCTACCGGTTACACTGTAATCGGTCCCCCACACCATCTCTTCCCAGAAGGAGGAGGATAGGCCATGAAGCGGCGCTGGCTGGCCGGCGGCCTCGCTGCCCTGGTCCTCACCCTCGGCGCGCCGGCCCTGGTGTCCCAGGTCCGGGCCGCCACCCTGGACGACCCGGCAGCCCCGGCCCAGGAGCAGCCGGACCGGGCCGAACGCCCCGCCAGGGTTCTGCTGGGGCTTCCCGGGCATGCCGTTGCCCATGGTGCCGTGAAGCACCGGGCCCTGGTCCGGGTGCTGAGCGAGCTGAGCGGCAAGTCCCCCGAGGAGGTGGCAGAGCTCCTCCGGTCGGGGAAGAACCGGGAGGAGGTCTTCGAGGAACTGGGCGTCACCCCCGCCCAGGTGCGGGAGCGGCTCCAGGAGCTGCGCCAGGAGTGGCATCCCCGGGAGCAGGGGCCGGTCCAGGGGGTGCTGGTTCCTCACCATCGCCGGGCGGTGGTGGCGGCCCTCAGCCGGCTGACCGGCAAGAGCCCCGAGGAGATCGCCGCTCTCTGGGCCGAGGGGAAGCCGCTGAAGGACCTGCTTGCCGAGCTAGGTGTGGACCCGCAGGATCTGCGGAAGGAACTGCGGGCCCTGCTGCAGCCGCGCAAACAGCACCCCGAGGCCCGGGAGGGGGCCCGGGGCCACGGGTTCGGGGCGCCGTATCAAGCGCTGCCGACCCGGGCACCCGGTGAGTAGGCCTCGAACAGACCTGGGGGACGCGCCGAGGGCTGCGGCCATCGCCGCAGCCCTCGGCGCATCTTCTTTCCACCGCGGGCGTCAGCCCGCCAC
>QGUP01000301.1 GCA_003242505.1 Bacillota bacterium | reverse complement strand
TCGGGGCCTTCCGGACCCCCGACCCCCCGGCGCTGGTGGCCACCGACCCCGAGGACGGCCTGCGGACCGGCCGGGAGGTGGTCACCATCGGCGGCCGGGCGCCGGACACCCTCCCCCTGGCGGCGGTGACCATCAACGGCCAGCCCGTGGCGGTGGCGCCCGACGGCAGCTTCTCCGACCGGCGGATCCTGGACCCCGGCGAGAACCTCTTCACCATCGTCGCGACGGACACCGCCGGCAACGCCACCACCGTCGAGCGCCGGGTGATCCACGACCCGGGCGCCGGCCAGCCCGGCCCGGCCCCGGAGATCCGGAACCCGCAGCCGGCGCAGGACGTGGTCCTGGCCTACGGCCAGTCGGTCACCATCCGCTTCGAGAGCGACCCCGGCCTCCAGGCGGCCTACGCCATCGTGCTGCCCGGCCCCAGCACCCAGATGCTGGTGGGCGCCCCGATGGCCGAGGTAGCCCCCGGCGTCTATGAGGCCACCTACACCGCCACCTACGGCAACGCCTTCCAGAACGCGGGGATCTACCTCCAGGTGGAGACCCCCGACGGCCGCAAGGGCGAGGCCATGGCCCCCGGCCGGCTGACGGTGGTGGACAACGAACTGCCCCGGCCGTGGATCAAGCCGCCCACCGGGACCCTCCGGGTCGGCCAGAACCTGAAGTTCGACGGCAGCGGCTCCTACGACCCCGACGGGAGGATCGTCTCCTACCGGTGGGAGATGGGCGACGGCACCGTCCTCACCGGCGAGAAGGTCCACCACCGGTACCAGGCCCCGGGCACCTACACCGTCACCCTGACGGTGACCGACGACGAAGGGTTCAGCGCCAGCATCTCGGTGGAGGTCCGGATCCGGCCGTAAGCGGTCAGGGGGCCGGCCCCCGATGGGGCCGGCCCCCTGGCTTCCATATCATCTGGACTCCTTCAGCTCCCCGGCCGCCCGCTTCTGCAGGTAGGCGTAGATGAAGCCGTCCAGGTCGCCGTCCATGACGGCCTCGATGTTGCCCACCTCGTAGCCGGTCCGGTGGTCCTTGACCAGGGTGTAGGGCTGGAAAACGTACGAGCGGATCTGGCTGCCCCACTGGATCTCCATCTTGGGCCCCCGGAGCTGGCCGAGTTCCCGCTCCATCTGCTCCAGCTTGAGCTGGGCCAGCCGGGACCGGAGGATTCGCATCGCGGTCTCCCGGTTCTGGTGCTGGGACCGCTCCTGCTGGCAGGTGACGACGATCCCCGTGGGCAGGTGGGTGATCCGGACCGCGGACTCGGTCTTGTTCACGTGCTGGCCGCCGGCGCCGCTGGCCCGGAAGGTGTCGATCCGGATCTCTTCCGGCCGGATCTCGATCTCCCCGTCGTCCTCGATCTCCGGGGTGACCTCCACCGCGGCGAAGCTGGTGTGCCGCCGGGCCGCGGCGTCAAAGGGGGAGATCCGGACCAGCCGGTGGACCCCCATCTCCGGCCGCAGGAACCCGTAGGCGTGGGGCCCCCGGATGGCCAGGGTCGCGCTCTTGATCCCGGCTTCCTCGCCGTCGAGGCTGTCGAGCAGCTCCACCTTGTACCCCCGGCGCTCCGCCCACCGGGTGTACATCCGCAGGAGCATCGCGCACCAGTCCTGGGCCTCGGTCCCGCCGGCGCCCGCGTGGAGGGTGAGGATGGCGTTGTGGCTGTCGTACTTGCCGGTGAGGAGCTGCTCCAGCTCAAACCGCTCCAGTTCCGTCTCCAGGGCCGCCGCCTCCCGGGCGGCCTCCGCCCCCATCTCCGGGTCGGCGGCCTCCTCCGCGAGCTCGATCAGCACCTGCAGGTCCTCGGCCCGGCGCTTAAGCCCCTGCCACCTTTCCAGGGGCGCCCGGAGGCTGTTGAGCTCCTTCAGCACCTGCTGGGCAGCGGCCCCGTCGGTCCAGAAGTCCGGGGCTGCCGCCCGGGCTTCCAGTTCGGCGATGCGCGCCTGCCGCCGATCCCAGTCAAAGAGACCCCCTCAATTCTGCCAGTCGGGCGAGAATCCGTTCAGCACGGCGGGCGTGCTCTTCGAACATCGGAAAGCCCTCCTTCATGCCAAGCCCGCCGGCGGCCGCACCGGCGGGGTATTCCGGCTTATTGTACCATGCCCGGCGCGGCCGCCTCAACCGCCGGCAGGCTGTGAGGCCGGCAACCGCCCACAGAGCCAGCGGTCAGCCGCCCCCATCAACGGCTCGCCGTCCCCTTCCGGGGGGTGACAGCCCAATTTCGCCCATGAGTGTCACCAGCGGCTTCCGGGCCAATACACTGGAACTGGAAGCGCGCATGGGAGGTTTGCCCGATGGACGTGGGCTTTATTGGCACGGGCAGCATGGGGGGCATGCTGGTCCGGTCCCTGGTCCGGCACGGCGCGCTGGCCCCGGAACAGGTCTGGGCCGCCAACCGCACCCCGGGAAAGCTGGAGGCGCTCAGGGCCGCGGTGCCGGGGATCCACACGGCCCCCACGGCCACCGTAAGCACCTGCCCGGTGGTCTTCCTGTGCGTGAAGCCGGGGGATACCCGGGCCGCGCTGGCGGAGATGGAACCGGCCCTCCGGGCGGACCAGCTGCTGATCCTGCTCTCCAACCTGGTGCCCATCGCCGGGGTGGAGGAGCAGGTCCCATGCCGGGTGGCCAAGGTGATCCCGTCCCTGGCCCAGGAGGCGGGCTGCGGCATCGCCCTGGTGATGTACGGCCGCCGGGTCACCCCCCGGGACCGGCAGTGGCTGGAGGGACTCCTTGGGGCCATCAGCCGCCCCCTGGTGATCGAGGAGTCCCAGGGGCGGACCTGTGCCGACCTCACCTCCTGCGGCCCGGCCTTCCTGGCCTGCGTCCTCCGGGAGATGGCCCTGGCCGCCAGCCGTCAGCAGCCGGACCTGCCCCCGGAGATGGCCGCCGCGATGGCGCGGGAGACCGTCCTGGCCACCGCCCGGCTCCTCGAGGCGGGAATGGACTTCGAAGCCATCATCCGCCGGGTCGCGGTCCCCGGCGGGGTCACCGCCGCGGGGCTCGCGGTGCTGGAGGAGCAGATCCCCGGCACCTGGGAGCAACTGCTGACGGCGACCCGGCACCGAGAAGAGAACGCCCCGGCACCGGTCTGAGCCCTCTCCGCCCCACCTGCCGGCCGCCCCATCCCCCGCCCAACCCGAGCCCCGGCTCGGGTCTTTCTCTGCTGGCGGCCTTACTCTTTCGGTGTTGCCCTATCTCTGTCGGCGGTTTCGCCGGACCACGTTGGCGGTTCCGCCGCATCTCGTCGCCGCCAAAGGGGACAAGCGCGGTAGAATAGAAGGCAGAAAGTGTCAAGGAGGAGGTTCGCCCGTGAAGGTCCGGATCGAGTTCTGCACCATGTGAAACTACTTCCCCCATGCGGCCCGGGTGGCCGGCGAACTGGTCAGCCGTTACGGTACGGCCATCAAGGAGATCGTCCTGGTCCCGTCGGGAGGCGGCATCTTCACCGTCGAGGTGGACGGCCGGCAGGTCTTCTCCAAGAAAGAGGTAGGCCGGTTCCCGGAAGAGGGGGAGACGGTCCGCCTGGTGGAAGAGGCCCGGGGCTGAGGGCAGAGGCTGAGGCCCGGGGCAGGACCCAGAGCGGGTGCCCCGGGCTGAGACCCAGGGCCAGGGCAGAGCCCGATGACCCGGCTGGAAGACCGGCACAGACAGCGGAGGCGGCGGCCGCAGACCGGCCGCCGCCTCCGCATGTCCCCGGGGCTCCCGCCCCGGTCGGGGGGTGTTGGCATCGGGGAAGGTTGGCGTCGTCGGGGGG
>QGUP01000300.1 GCA_003242505.1 Bacillota bacterium | reverse complement strand
CACCGCCACCCGGCCGGGGTCGGCTCCCAGGTCATGAGCGTGTTCCACCACCCAGCGAGTCGCCGCATAGGCGTCCTCTACAGCGGCAGGGTACTTGTGCTCCGGGGCCAACCGGTAGTCCACGGCGACCACCATGCACTCCGCCTGCCGGCAGAGGGACCGGCAGACCTCGTCGTAGATGTCCAGATCCCCCAATACCCAGCCGCCGCCGTGGAAATAGACCAGCACCGGATGGGGCCCCGGGGCGGCGGGCCGGTAGATCCGGATCGGTACCGGGCCGCCGGGGCCGGGCACGGTCCGATCCTCCACCTGGCCCACAGGTTCCGGGGTTTTGGCCGGCACCGACGCACGCATCCGGGCCCGGGCCTCGGCCACGGTCAGCTCTTCCGGCGGCGGACCGCCAAGGGCTGCGAAGTAGTCCAGGAGCCGCCGAGCTTCCGGATGAAGTGGCATGGCTATCACCTCGGTCCGCACAATTGCTGGGTAGACTTACCAGATCACTTGCAACCGCCATTTCAGGCAAGTCCCTGAGGCGGCGGTCCGGTGTATGGATCAGGGAGTGCGGCTCACTTCCCCTCCGACCCCGGAGGCAGCAAACTCTCCCGGCCCGGGAGGCGCCAGACCATCAGGAAGGCCTCCACCTGGTTCCAGAAGGCGTCGATGCCCATCTGCGTCTCAGTGGTGTCGTACCGGTTTGGGTGGCCCGGGCCGGCGCCGCCGATGGTGATCAGGCCCCCCTCGGCCATGGCCCGGACCAGGGCCTGGACGTGCCGGGTCTGGAGGGGGAGGCCCGTCCGCTCGGCCAGATACGCGGTCAGGTTCTCGTAGGTGACCACCAGCTCCATCTTCCCTCGGGCCTTGCGCTCGTTGATCACGTCCAGGAAGGCGTGGAGCAGGATCTCTTCCAGCCGGTTGTCCGCCGTCGGCACCCCGGGCCCTCCTCGGTGTCAGACTCTTCTACTCCTTCGAGCCGCGGGGCCGGGTTCCCTGCCGGCGCTACGGCCCTGACGAGGTAGCGCCAGGGCACCGAGACAGCCCAGGTGAGGCAGGGGCATCGCTACGGCCCTGGCGGGCCAGGCACCGGCGTGGGCCCAAAGGGAAACACCCCCACCCGGACAAGGGTGGGGGTGTCGGCCTGGCCGCCACTCACCGGGTTGCAGCGGGCTGCCACCGCTTATCGGGCCGCAGGGGAGTTGCCACCGTTCACCGGGCTGCCGCTGCTCACCGGGCCGCAGAAGGCTGCCGCTGCTCACCGGGCCGCCTGGGCCTGCCGGGTGTGGGGACCGGTCTCCTCCATCGCCTGAAGCAGGAGTTCTGCCACGTCCAGGACCCGGGGGCCCTCCTCCCCGGCGGTGGTCTTGACGCCGTCCTCCATCATCTGCATGCAGAAGGGGCACGCAGTGGCGATGGCCTGGGCGCCGGTCGCCGCCGCCTCCCGGGCCCGGATCTGGTTGACCCGGGGGCCGCCGCCGGTCTCCTCCATCCAGGCGTGGGCCCCGCCGGCGCCGCAGCAGAAGCTCCGGGACCGGGACCGCTCCATCTCCACCCGGTCGGCCCCAGCCCGATCGAGGAGATCCCGGGGCGCCTCGTACTCCCCCTGCCACCGGCCCAGGTAGCAGGGGTCGTGGAAGGTGACCTTGCCCAGGCTGCCGGCCTCCACCTTCAGCCGGCCGCTCTCCACCAGCTCCTTGAGGAGCTGGGTGTGGTGGACCACCTCGAAGTCGCCGCCGAACTGCCGGTATTCGTTCCCCAGGGCGTTCTGGCAGTGGGGGCAGGCGGTGACGATCCGCTTGGGCCGGTACTGCCGGAGGATCTCGATGTTCTGCCGGGCGATCATGTCGTAGAGGAACTCGTTCCCCATCCGCCGGGCGGGGTCGCCGCAGCAGGCCTCCTCGGGGCCGAGGATGGCGAACTTCACCCCGGCGTGATGCAGCAGTTGGGCCAGGGCCCGGGCGACCTTCTGGTTCCGGGGGTCGAAGGCCGCGGTGCACCCCACCCAGTAGAGCACCTCGATCTCGCCCTCCACCTCGCTGGCCAGGGGCACCTCCAGCCCCTCGCACCAGTCGGTCCGGCTGGCGGTGGCGCCCTTGTAGGGGTGGGCCCGGTCCTCGAGGCTCTTCAGGGCCTCCTGCAGGGTCTCCGGGGCCGAGGCCTGCTCCATCACCAGGTGCCGGCGCATCTCGACAATCTTGGGCACGTGCTCGATGAAGACCGGGCACTCCTCCATGCAGGCCCGGCAGGTGGTGCAGGCCCAGAGGGTCTCCTCCTTGATGGCTCCGCCTACCAGGGGCGGCAGTTCTTCCACCGTCGCCTTGCCGGCCAGGAGGGCCGGGGCGTGGGCGTGGACGTAGTCCCGGAGGTCCAGGATCAGGTTCTTGGGGGAGAGGGGCTGGCCGGCGGCGTAGGCCGGGCAGACGTCCTGGCAGCGGCCGCAGGCGGTGCAGGCGTCCAGGTCCAGGAGGTCCTTCCAGGTGAAGTCCGTGATGGCGCTCACACCCAGCCGCTCCGCCTTCTCAAAGTCGATGGGCTGCAGCGTCCCTTCCCCCGGCGGCCGGAGATCGCTGAAGTAGACGTCCAGGAGGGAGGTGAAGAAGTGGGCCATCTTGGACCAGGGCAGGTAGGCGATCCAGCCGAAGACCGTCACCGTGTGGAACCACCAGAAGAACTGGTAGGCGGCGATGAGGCCCTCGGTGTTCAGCCCCCGGAGGGGGACCGACAGGGCGTAGCCCACCACCGACCAGGCGTCCCAGGGCTGGGGGTTGGCGGCGATCCGGATCGCCTCCAGGGCGAAGCCCTGGACGAAAAGGAGGAAGAGGGAGAGGAGGGTCACCCAGTCGCTCGGGTCCGGGGCCTTGCCTTCCCGGTTGTGCTGCAGCCGGGGGACCCGGAGGACGTACCGGCGGACCAGGGCGATGCCCAGGCCCACCATGCCCAGGGCCCCCACCACGTCCAGGACCAGGGACTGGTAGAGGAGGTAGAACCAGCCCCGCATGATGGGAATCCGCAGGTCGGTGTCGATGGCCACCACCACGGTGCCGATGAAGAGGAGGAGCATCGACCAGAAGATGAGGCCGTGCATCAGCCCGGCGATGCTCTCCCGCAGGAACCGCCCGTGGCCGAGGACGTGGACCAGGACCCGGCGGAGCCGCTCCCAGGGCCGGTCAAACCGGGCCACGGGCTTGCCCAGCCGCCAGAACTTGTACCGGCGGTAGAGCCCGTAGCAGAAGATCGCCAGGCTCGGCACCATGAGCACGTACATGAACCACGAGTGTTCGATGTGCCAGAAGACGGGCCGGGTCGCTGCTTCCACCCGGTTCACCCCCCTGAGGTGGGAGGGGCCGGCGGGTCCGCCAGCCCCTCCGGTCTACTTGCCGAGGATCCGCTTCAGTTCGGCGTGGAGGTGAGGCAGCACGGTCTTGTAGTCCGCCACCACCCCGAGGGTCGCCCGCTTGAAGATGGGCGCGTCGGGGTCCTTGTTGATGGCGATGACGGTCTTGGCGCCGGTGATCCCCGCCAGGTGCTGGCTGGCGCCGGAGATGCCGATGGCGATGTAGAGGTCCGGGGCCACGGTGGCGCCGGTCTGGCCGATCTGCAGGCTCGCCGGCACCCAGCCGGCGTCGCAGGCGGCCCGGGAGGCGCCCACCGCGCCGCCCAGGTCCCGGGCCAGGGCCTCGAGGTCCTTGAAGCCCTCGGGACCGCCGATCCCCCGGCCGCCGGCGACGATGATCCGGGCATCCTCCAGCCGGACCCCGCCCAGGGCCTGCTGGATC
>QGUP01000299.1 GCA_003242505.1 Bacillota bacterium | reverse complement strand
TGGTCTTGCCACCATCCCCGCGGTTTTGGTTGTTTTGGCGGCTAATCCAACCAATTCGCGGGATATGGTGGCTTTCCTGTTCTACGCTCCAGGTTTCACTGGCCTACGGGGATTTCGCAACACCCCCGAGATAGCGGAACGAAGCCCGCTGCCGGTTCGCGCCCCGGGTTTTCCCGAGGCTGCCCTTGCGACAGCATGAGGTCGAGCCATCGCTGGTTGACCAACACCAGGTACCGGTAGGGAGCGATGTCGTGCCGGTTTATCCGTAGATGTTCCCCGGGGATAGCGTACGAGAAGGCGACGGCGTTGCGGCTTTCCGCCGCCTGAACCACCTGACCGACATGGGGCATGAGCCGCTGAAAGTCGCTCTCGGTGGTCCCCAACGGGAACGAGAGGACGACCTGGTCGGCCAGCGCCTTCCACATCGCCTGCTCGGCAGCAGCGTCCTTCGCATGGGCAAATGCCGTGATGGCCGGCCCGATGGTCGCAAGGATCAGCGTATACTTCACGAGCCGCAGTACGGCCGTGCCATTCCGCAAGGTTTTCACCGCCGGTTCCCGGGCGGCCAGCATGGCGGGGCTCGGCCACGAGACAGCGGCCAGCACCAGCGCAAGAGCCATGGTCACGGCGATCACGGCGATCTCGAAGATGGCCAGCACCTTGGCATAATAGGGCACGAAGATCCAGCCGTGGACAAACCCCACATAGGGCACCGCACATGCGTTGGAGAGGACCGCAGCGGCAACCAGGACCATCAAGAAGCCGCCAAGATCCTCATACTGAATGCGCCACGTGGACACGCCGGCCAGAACCCGAATGGCCCGTCCTCTTGCTTTGACCGTCAGCCAATACAGCGCCAGGGAGACCATCATTGCGGCACAGGCCAGGAGGGCCGTACCGAATTCACTCTGCCGTACCAGCCACTCCAGCACGGTGCCCAGGGTGTCCTCGCCCCATCGCTGTTCAACCCGATGTTCCGCGAGCCAGGCCCTGAATTCGGCCAGGTGGGCCGTCTCACCCGTTACCAGGTAGGTTCCGGTCGCATAGGACGGCGCCAGCGCATCCTTCCCCAGAATTCGGCCGTCGGGCTGGTTGCCGAACCGTGGGACCGGCCCGGTCCAGGCCGGTTCCTGACCCAGGACCACGAAGACCTGCCCCGATGGGTCGCCCTCCAGATCCGGTGCGACCCGGATCAGCCCTAACCCGAGCCGGTCACTCAACATCCCAAGTTGCCGGAACGCCTCTTCGTTCGACATCCTGGTCCAACGAAAATCGAGATCCGCTGCGGCTTTGGTGCCAAGTGCGACCGGGAACTCGCGGTCATGCAACTCCGTGACGATCACGGCCACGAAAGCCAGAAACGCAAACAGTGCCACCGAGATGATGAAGACGATCCGCTTGTACACAGGCCTTGGCCCCCAGTGGTCACATGACTTCCATTGGTCACATCACTTCCGCGATTTATTGGACGCATGCAAGGGCACACTCCCCTTCACGGGGAGCGCAGCCCTCGACTCGCGGATGATAGAGGAATTGCATCCCCCGATGTGCCGTCGCAGCCGGTATGCCTTTCCAGATGGGTAAACGCAAGAGGCTCGGCCGCCGTCTGGCCGAGCCTCTCGCACGAACGTTCCTTCCGTCGCCGCCGGTCATAGGGTCCCGGGTGAACGTGCGTTCCGCCGTCGCCGGTCCTCGAGTCCCCGCCGCCAGGGTTGAGAAGCCCTACTGAACCGAGTAATTCGGAGCCTCCTTGGTGATCTGCACGTCGTGGGGGTGGCTCTCCCGGACACCGGCGGGGGTGATCCGGATGAACCGGGCCTTTTCGTGCAGCTCCTTGATGGTCCGGCAGCCGCAGTAGCCCATCCCCGCCTTCAGGCCGCCCACCAGCTGGAAGATGGTGTCCGCCAGGGGCCCCCGGTAGGGCACCCGGCCCTCGATGCCCTCGGGCACCAGCTTGGGCCCCTGCTCCTGGAAGTACCGGTCCGGGCTGCCCTCCCGCATCGCCCCGAGGGAGCCCATGCCCCGGTAGACCTTGAAGGACCGGCCCTGGTAGATCTCCATCTCCCCGGGGGACTCGTCGGTGCCGGCGAAGAGGGAGCCGATCATGACGGTGCTCGCGCCCGCAGCCAGGGCCTTGGTGATGTCGCCGGAGTAGCGGATGCCGCCGTCGGCGATCACCGGGATGCCCCGGGGCATCGCCGCCCGGGCCGCCTCGAAGATCGCGGTGAGCTGCGGCACGCCGATCCCGGCCACCACCCGGGTAGTACAGATGGATCCGGGGCCCACCCCGACCCGCACCGCGTCCACCCCGGCCTCGATGAGGTCCAGGGCCCCCTCGTAGGTCGCGACGTTGCCCCCGATGATCTGGAGCTTCGGGTGGCGCTTCCGGATCGCCGCCACCGCGTTCAGCACGTGGACCGAGTGGCCGTGGGCACTATCCACCACGATCACGTCCACCCCGGCCTCCACCAGGGCGTCCACCCGGGCCATCATGTTGCCCGTCACGCCCACCGCCGCGCCCACCAGGAGCCGGCCCCGGTCGTCCTTGGCCGCGTTGGGGTACTGCCGGGCCTTCTGGATGTCCTTGATGGTCACCAGGCCCTTGAGCCGGCCGTCGGAGTCGACCAGGGGGAGCTTTTCCACCTTATACTTCCGGAGGATCTCCTTGGCCTGCTCCAGGGTGGTGCCCACCGGCGCGGTGATGAGGTTCTCCTTCGTCATGACCTCCCGGACCGGCCGGCTGAAGTTCTCCTCAAAGCGCAGGTCCCGGTTGGTGAGGATCCCCACCAGCTTCATGTCATGGTCCACGACCGGCACGCCGGAGATGTGGTACCGGGCCATGATCTCCTCGGCCTTGGCGATGGAGTCCTCGGGATGGACATAGACGGGGTCGGTGATGATTCCGTGCTCCGACCGCTTGACCTTGTCCACTTCCGCGGCCTGCTCTTCGATGGACATATTCTTATGGATGATGCCGATCCCGCCCTCCCGGGCCATGGCAATGGCCATCCGGGCCTCCGTCACCGTGTCCATGGGCGAGGAGACCAGCGGGATGTTGAGACGGATCCCCCGGGTGAGCTGGGTGCTGACGTCCACGTCCCGGGGCACCACGTCGGAACGGGCTGGCACCAGCAGCACATCGTCGAAGGTCAGGGCTTCAGGTCCGAATTTCGCGTGAAAATCCACGTCCATTCGCCTCCGGCCCGACGTTTCCCTGGATTATACCACAGGCTGTCCGACGCGAAAAGGCGGGGGCAACAAACCCCCGCCGCAGCGTCGTCCCGCCCTGCCCCCGAGTGCAAGGCCCGACCCTACTTGAGCCGGGGATCCAGCGCGTCCCGGAGGCCGTCCCCCACCAGGTTGAGGGCCAGCACCGTGATCGCGATGGCCAGCCCGGGGAAGGTGACCACATGGTGGGCCTGGCGCATGTACTGCCGGGACTGGGCCGCCATCGCGCCCCACTCGGGCTCCGGGGGCTGGGCCCCGAGGCCGATGAAGCTGAGGCCGGCGGCCGTCAGAATGGCCGTGGCCAGGGAGAGGGTGGCCTGGACGACCATCGGCGCCATGCAGTTCGGCAGGATGTGCCGCACCATCACCCGGAGGTCCGAGGCGCCGGCGGCGATGGCGGCCTGGACGTAGTCCGACTCCCGGACCGCCAGCACCGCGGCCCGCATGATCCGGGCGTAGGACGGCACCGCGGCCAGGCCAACCGCGATCATGACGTTGTTCAGGCCCGGCCCCAGCATGGTGACGATGGTGATGGCCAGGAG
>QGUP01000298.1 GCA_003242505.1 Bacillota bacterium | reverse complement strand
GCACCAGGTGGGTGGCCCCCACCCCCCCCCCCGCCCCGGCCAGCCCCCAGATCAGGGCCACCGCCGCCAGGGCGCCGCCGAAAGCCAGAATCGGCACCAGCCCCACCCCGGCCCACTCCCAGCGCAGGTCGAGCCAGAGGGCCAGGGCGGCTCCCACCGAGGCCCCGCCGGAGACCCCGAGGAGGTAGGGGTCCGCCAGGGGGTTGCGGAGGAGCCCCTGGAGGGCCGCGCCGCTCGCCGCCAGCCCCCCGCCCACCAGGGCCCCCAGCAGGATCCGGGGCAGCCGGATCCGCCAGAGGATGGAATGCACCGTTTCTGGCACCGGCCGGCCCAGGAGCCCGGCCAGGACCTGCCCTGGCGGCAGGGGCACCGGTCCCACCCAGGCGGCGACCACCGCAGCGGCCACCAGCGCGCCGGCCAGGAGAAGCAGCACCGTCCGGGGCTGCGGCCGGGACCGGGGCTCCCGCCGGGGCCGGGGCTGCGGCCGGGGCCGATCCTGCGACGGCGAACGGGACTGGGACCGGGGCTGCAGCCGGGCCGGGAGGAGGCCCAGGGGTCGGAGCCTCGACCCCGGGCCCCTCACCGGCCCGCCCCCTGGGACTGGATCGCCCGGGCCACCTGCTCCAGCCCCTCGACGATCCGGGGGCCCGGCCGGGAGACCAGGTTGTCCTCCACCACGTAGATCCGCCCCTGGCGCACCGCGGTGGTTCCGGACCAGGCAGGCAGGGCGCCGGACCGGAGCCGCTCCGCCCACTCGGCCTGGGTCGTAATGATCACCTCCGGGTCCCGGGCGATGACCGCCTCGGGGCTTACCTGGGGCCAGGGGCTCTCGGCGTCGCCGACCACGTTGACGCCGCCGGCCAGTCGGATCATGTCGTCAAAGAAGGACCCCGGCCCGGCGGACATCAGGGGATCGTCCCAGACCTCCCAGAAGACCCGGGGCCGGTGGGAAAGCCTGGCGGCCTGATGTTGGACCGCCTCCACCCGGTCCGCCATCGACCGGGCCAGGGCGTCGGCAGCCTCCGCGGCCCCGGTGACCCGGCCGACCAGCCGGATGGAGTCGATCACCTCCGCGACGGTGTTCGGCTGGATCACCACCACCGGCACTCCGAGTTCCTCCAGCTTCTGCCAAAACTCTTCGCTGCCGCCGATGGCCAGGGCCAGGTCCGGCGACAGGGCCGCCATCGCCTCGTAGTTGGGATTCATAAGGTCTCCGACCCGGGGTAGGGAAGCGGCTTCCGGCGGGTAGTCGCTGAAGTTGTCCACCCCCACCACCCGGTCCCCCAGGCCGAGGGCGAAGAGGATCTCGGTGTTGGACGGGGCCAGGGAGAGGATCCGCCGCGGCTCGGCGGGGATGGTCACCGTCCGGCCCTCGTCGTCGGTCACCGTCATCGGCCAGGTGGCCCCTTGCGCCCCGGTCCCGCCGGAGGGGTCGGCGCCAGAGGGGTTGGCTGCGCCCTGATCGCCCGTATCCTGCGCTCCCGGCGCCGGGGCCGCCGCGCCGGCGTCCCCCGCGCCCTTGCCCGGGCCGCCGGTGCAGCCGGCCACCAGGGCCGCGGCGGCCAGAAGGAGGGCCAGTCGGGATAGGAGCCTGGACAGGCGAGGGAAAGGTCCTGACTTGCCAACAGGGAATCCCATTGCGTCTCCTTCCTCCACTTACCCGGTTTCCCCAGGTTACCCGGTTTCCCCAGGGCCCGGGCCAGCCTCGACCCGGCACGCCGGTGCCGCGCCCACCGGGACCTTGACCCGGCACACCGGTGCCGCGCCCACCGGGGCCGCCGGCCCGGCCCGCCCGCCGGGCCCGGGGCCCTGGGACCATGGACCCGTCATCCGATCGGAAAACCCCGGTCGCCTCCGACCGGGGTTTCGGTACAATATGCCATAGGGTGCCGCGGCAGCCGCGGCACGGCGCTGGCATCTCCCCCCTTCCGCGAGAGGCTCGATGCAGGGGACAGGCAGGTCTCCTGGCTCCCGGATCCTCACCCCCCTGCCCCTTCCCACCGGCCCTGGCCGGCAGTGGGATCCTGCAGGGGGATTCCCCGGTCACAGTGGCGGGACCGCGCCGGACTTGCGAGGAGCCTCGCGCACCGGACTTCCCTTTTCACCCGCATCAAGCGGGCACCTGTCCCCACCCATATGCAGTTGTGCCAGGGCTTCCCGCTGGGGACCGCCCTTGCCCTCATTTTACCCCTGGGCCCGGGGGCTGGCAAGGACCTTCCCGCCGGCCGCCCGCGGGCCTGAACAGCAGCACGCCCGAGGACCTGGACAGCAACCTCCCACACAGCACAGAGCGCGAAAGGAGTCGGAGCCGATGGCAGAAGGACTCCCGGGAAAGACCCCGGCGGAATCCGCGGTGCAGATGACGGAACTGGTGCTGCCCAACGATGCCAACATCCTGGGGAACATGCTGGGCGGCCGGGTGATGCACTATATCGACATCGCCGGCGCCCTGGCCGCGGCCCGGCACGCCGGCCGGGTCTGCGTCACCGCGTCGATGGAGCGGCTCGATTTCCTCCACCCCATCCGGGTGGGGGATGTGATCGTCCTCGAAGCCCGGGTCCACTGGGCGGGCCGGACCTCCATCGAGGTCGGGGTCCAGGTCTACGCCGAGCGGATCGGCGGCGGGGAGCGGCGGAAGACCTGCGAAGCCATCCTCACCTATGTCGCGGTGGACGACCAGGGCCGGCCGACGCCGGTGCCGCCGGTGATCCCCACCACCCCGGAAGAAGAGGAGCGGTACCGGCAGGCCGAGGCCCGGGCGGCGGCCCGCCGCCGCCGGCAGGAGGACTGATCGGGTGGGGCCCTGTGCCCCGCCCAGGGAGAGGAGGCGACAGCTTGGCTGAGACCGGGAGCGGCGCCAGGGCCAGACCCATTCTGCTCTGCGACCTGGACGGGATCTGTGCCGACCTGGCCAGCAAGTGGCTCGAGCACTACAACCGGGACTGGAACGACAACCTGACCCTGGACCGGATCACCGAGTGGGAGTGGCACCGGTTCGTCAAGCCCGAGTGCGGCACCCGCATCTACCACTATCTCAACCGCCCGGGGTTCTTTGCCGACCTCCGGCCGATTCCCGGCGCGGTGGAAACCCTGGCGGCGCTCTCCGAGCGGGTGGAGATCGTGGTCGTCACTGCCTCGCCCAGGGAGGCGATGCGGGACAAGGTTCAGTGGGTCCGGCGCCACCTGCCCTTTGTCCCCCGGGAGAACATCGTCATCACCTACCGGAAGGACCTGGTCCGGGGGGACTTTCTCTTCGACGACGCGCCCCGGAACCTCCGGAACTTCCCGGGGATCCGCATCATGATGGACTACCCGTATAACCGGGACTTTCACGACTGCTACCGGGTCCACTCCTGGACGGAGTTCCGCCAGTTGATGGAGCGGCTTCTGGACGCCATGGCGGCAGGGGAGCGGCCGCCGGCAAGCCCCCAGCACCGGCTCCCCTTGTGATGAGCCCCCTGAGAAGGGCCGCATCCCCGGCCCCAGGTCCCCGGCCCTCCCTAGTAGTACACCTCGACCCCGTACCAGACCCGGGCACCCAGCCGCCGCCAGAGGGCGGCCACCGGGGTACCGGGGCCCGTCTGGACCACCGCCTCCCGGGCGCCGAGGCGCCAGGCATCCGCCAGTCGCCGGCGGGTCAGGAGCCGCCCCAACCCCCGGCCCCGCCAGGGGCACAGCACCGCCGCGCCGTAGAGGCCCGCCAGCCCCCCCCGGGCCACAAAACACATCCCCCTCCCCCTATTAAAAACCGACGCCGCCGACGGACCTATA
>QGUP01000297.1 GCA_003242505.1 Bacillota bacterium | reverse complement strand
CCACTGTTCTTCTCCTTTTTTTTTGTCGGCCGCGGTAAATTTGTATAAAAGGCAGGTAATAGCGAAGCTGATTATTCTCAATACGTAATAGCCTTCTGCTCGGGAGGTATGCTGGGTTGACCCGGAGGTCGCCGCGCCGGACGTGGGCACTGGGACACCGCCTGGGTATCCTCTCCTTCTCGTCTCCACGGCTCTCTTCCCCGCATCCGTGGGGGCAGCCCAGCCGGAAGGCTTGAGCCTGGAAGTATGGGTCCGGCGGCCTGACACGCTGCACCTGGAGATCCTCAGTCCCGATGGCCGGTCACTGCCCACCGCTGAAGCGCTGGAGCAGCGCCTGGCGAACGCCGGGATGCAACTCGAGCGGGTCAGGATTCGCTTCAGAGCCGGTCGAGAGGTCATGTCAGCGACCGTGCACCCGGTGGAGGGGTCACACCGGAGCGAAGGCCACCTGCCTCTGGGGGAACTCGCCCGGGCCGTGGGCGACTCCTTGCAGGCGCCGCTCCAGGAATTGCGGGTCGTGGCGCCTCGCTTTCTGGCGTTCGCCTGGAGCGGCAGCAGCCCGTCGAGGACCCTTCTGGACCGTTGGAATTATGCCGAGTATCTCTTTCAACCCGCCCCGACAACCGGTGAGGTCCACGCCCGCTTCTATCCCGGCCCCGACCTGCCGGCCCGGGCCCGGCAGGTTGGGCTGTGGGCCGTGCTGCCCTTCATCGTCGGTGCCGCGATGGGGTGGGTGGCCTCCCGCCAGTCCGCAAAAATGCCTCCGGGCCGTCTTCCCGTCCTCGCTTACCTGATCTTCCCTGCTGTCATGCTTGCTTCCTGTCCCTTCCAGGCCTTGTACAACCAGTGGGTAGCCCCCTGGGTGGAATGGCAGTTCCGCAGCCCTGTGCTGGGTGGGGTGGTTGGGTTCCTGCCGATCGCCCTGGTTCTCCTGGGGGTCGCCACTCCCCTCTGGCGCCTGGCCTACCGTTCCAGGAAGGGCCTTGGCTAAGAGGACGATGCCTCCCGAACCCTCGACCGGTCGGGGGCACGCCCTGTCAGGAGCCAGACGGCACCGCCTGTCAGCCCGATGGCCAGAGCCATGGCGGCCCCTCCCACAATCCAGAACAAGGGCAAGTTGCTGAGGGTGTAGTTGAGCAGCACTCCCCCGCCGCTGGCGCCGACGGTCCGGCCGAGGGCCCGGATGGCGTCGGTCAGGCCGAAGGTCGTGCCATGCCGCCGGGCCGCGGAAACCCGGACCGCCAGGGCCCCCGAGGCGGGGACGCTGAACATTTCGCCGAGAACGGTGGCGACCAGCAAGAAGGCCAGGGCAGGCAGGGGAGCGCCCGGCGGGAAAAGGCCGAAACCGACAAAGCCCAGGCTGACGCACAGCAGTCCGCCGCTGTACGCGCCGAACAACCGGCGCACGGGCCAACCCTTCATTCTAGCCCCCGCCAGAGGCACGAGCAGCGTGGCCAACGCCGCCTGAAGCATCAGCCAGGCGCTGGTGAGGCCTGGCAGTTTGAAGTGGTCGGCGTTGTACTTGGCAAAGCCCACAAACAGTTGCTGGAGCAAGGTATATTCCAGGAGGACTACAGCCAGGTAGGCCACCAGCTGTCCCAGGGGTGGCGAAGCCGGCTCCGGTGGCCCGGCCGCTGGGGCGGAGCGGACGGGGTTCCGTGACCGGAGTCAGGCCCTTCGGCCGCGGTTTGCCACCGCCCGGCAGTGAGGAGCATCACCGCGGCAGCCAGCAAGAACAGGGCACCGGCGGTCAGGAGGGCAAGGGCGTATTGCTCTCGTCCCGCCGCCAGTCCCACCAGGCCAGGGCCCAGCACCGCCCCGACGTTCATGCCGGAGTGGAGCAGGCTGTAAGCCTGGGGCAGATCCCGCTGGGCCACCAGCCCCGGCACCGCGGACCGGAAGGAGACCGAATTCACGGCGGAAGCGATGCCCATCAACAACGCCGCCAGGTAGGCGACCCAGTGGAAACGGGCCCCCAGCGCCAGGGCAAAGAGCCCGCCGGCTGCGACCAGGGTGGTGACCACCATCATCCTGTGCACGGGAAGGCGATCGGACAGGTAACCAGCCAGGGGGGCGGCCACCCCCGGGGTCACGGTGGCAACGGTGAGGACGGAGGCGGCTGCCACAGGAGTGTAGCCCTGCTGCAGCAGGTGAACCACCAGAAACGGGGTCCAGCCAAAGGTGCCGGCCGCCGTGGCCACCCGCGCGGCCAAGAGCGGTGCCATTCGACGTATCAGCCCAGACACCGGTGTTCCCCTCCGGCCTACGGCTCGCCGGGCGCGGCCGGCTCCCCGGCCAGCGCCCGCCGGTGTTTATCTGCAAATCTAACCGAATATACCCGGGAAAGTCAATAATCTGTACTTTTAACACGGTGGCCTGGGGACCGCCCAGACCCGGTCCGTGACCTCACTCATAGGCCAGGGCATCCCGCAGACTCAACCTGAGCGCTCCCCAGGCGGGCAGCAGGCTGGAAGCCAGTGAGACCGCCAGAGCGACGGCCAGCCAGACCAGGAGGCCCTCCGGGGCAAAGGAGAAGACCAGGGGCGTCCGGATGAACCGGTCGCCCACCACCTGGCTCATGGCCAGGCTCAGGGGCAGGGAGGCGGCGGCGCCCAGGACCCAGCTCAGGGCGCCGAGGGTGAGCGACTCCAGGAGCACCATCCGGAAGATCGCGCTGTTCGACGCGCCCACCGCCCGCATCACCGCGATCTCCCGCTGGCGCTCCAGTACCCCCAGACTCAGCATCCCGGTGAGACCGAGCACCCCCACCACCGTCAGGATCCCGGCCATGAGCATCAGGAACGCCACCAGGACGCTAAAGAGGTAGTCCGGCGCCGACAGCAGCGCGGCATGGGTGGTGATCTGGGCCGGGTGGATGCCCTCCGCCCGCAGGGCTGCTTCCACCGCCTGCACCGCGCGCTCCTGCGCCTCTTCGGTATGCTCCCGGGTCACGATGGCCACGGTGGAGGCCGTCCCTTCCTCCCCCACCGCCCGGAGGAAGGCCGGCCGGTTCATGTAGATGAGCGGTCCCTCCAGTTGCGAACTGACGATCCCCACCACCCGGTAGACGCGGGTCTTTCCTTCCAGTTTCAGGGTGATCACCTGGCCGACGTCCAGGTCCGGCTCGGCCGCCAGCACATCGGTGTTGATCACCACGGCGTCCTCGTCGCCGGGCAGCAGCCATCGGCCCTGCACCAGCCAGGGCCGGACCAGGGACGTGTCCGCCGGGAGGCCGATGACGGTAATGTCCGATGGGCTGAGGCTGCCGTCTGGCCGCACCCGGAAGCCGTCCTTCTGCCCCCAGAGTTCAAACCGCTCAATGGCCTCAACCCGGTTCAGGCTGCGGGCGATCTTCTCGGCCGGCTCCCCCCGGACGAGGCTCACCCGGAGGTCGTAGTTCATGTAGCCCATGATCCGGTCCATGGTAAGCACCAAGGAGGCCCGCAGGTGAAAGACCGCCACCAGGATGGCGCCCGCCAGGGTCAGCGCCGTCAGGGTGAGCAGCAAACGGCCCTTGCGGCGGAAGGGGTTGCGGACAGCCATCAGGGCTGGCCGGGAGAGCCAGGTGAGCCGCTCGCCGAGCCAGTGCACCAGCCCGCCCATGGCCTCGCCTACGCTCAGGCCGCCGGCGGAAAGGGCGGCACGGGCCGGCAGGCGGGTCCAGGCCATGACCGGCACCGCCGCGACCAGCACCGGCAGGAGCAGCCCCGTGGCGACTTGCAGCCCGGAAACCCCGGGCGGGGTCCGGAAGGCCGTCACCTCCCGGGTTCCCGTGT
>QGUP01000296.1 GCA_003242505.1 Bacillota bacterium | reverse complement strand
GTACAGCGGACAGGTCGCCCTCTACGCCCGGGCCATCGCCGACATCTGGGGCCGGCCAGTCCGGGAGGCCTGGCTCTACTTCCTGGGTCCGGGCCGGGCGGAACCGGTGCCCACAGACCCGCGGGGGAGGGTTGGTGCCCATGGCGGAGCGGCAGTTTGAGCGACTGGAGACCCTGGCCGCCCATGCCGGGGAGGGGCCGGTGCCCCAGGCCACCCGGCCCGTCTCCATGCCCATCTACCAGACCTCGGTCTTTGCCTTCCCGGACCTGGAGACCGTGGAGGAGGCCTACAACGGCCAGTCGCCGGCCTACCTGTACAGCCGGATGGCCCATCCCAACGCCCGGGCCCTGGAAGAGGCCTACGCCGCCCTGGAAGGGGCGGAAGACGCGGTGGCCACCGCCTCGGGGATGGCCGGGATCTTCGCCGTCTTCTTCAGCCTCCTCTCCCCCGGGGACCACCTGGTCTGCACCCGGGAACTGTACGGCGGCACCTACAGCCTGCTGGCCGAACACCTGGGCCGATGGGGGATTGCCACCACTTACGTCGACACAACGGACCTGGGGGCGGTGGAGGCGGCGATCCGCCCCGAGACCCGGATGATCTTCGTGGAGGCCATCACCAATCCGACGGTGCAGGTGGCGGACCTTCCCGCCCTCTCCCGGCTCGCCTTCCGCCGGGGGCTCTGGCTGGTGGTGGACAACACCTTCGCCACCCCGTACCTGCTCCGGCCCCTGGAGCACGGGGCGGACCTGGTGGTCATCTCCGCCACCAAGTTCCTGGGGGGCCACAGCGACCTGACCGGCGGCCTGGTGGCAGGGTCCCGGGCGCTTATCGACCGGATCCGGCGGTGTCACGTGATCACCGGCGCTATGTTGGACCCCTTCGCCGCCTGGCTCTGCCTGCGGGGGATGAAGACCCTCCACCTCAGGCTGGAGCGGCAGTCCCAGAACGCGCTGGCCCTGGCCTGGTTCCTTTCCCGCCACCCCCGGGTGGAGGCGGTCCACTACCCGGGGTTGCCGAGCCATCCCCAGTCGGAACTGGCCCGCCGGCTCCTGCCCCGGGGCGCCGGGGGCATGCTGAGCTTCGCCGTCCGGGGGGACGGGGAGGCCGCCGGACGGGTGATCCGGAGCCTCCGCCTGGCTTCCCTGGTGCCTTCCTTCGGCGACGTCACCACCACCGTCTCCCATCCGGCTTCCACCTCCCACCGGGCTCTGCCGCCGGAAACCCGGGCCCAACTGGGGATCACCCCGAACCTGATCCGGGTCTCCGTGGGGACCGAGGCGGTGGAGGAGATCCTGGCGGACTTCGAGGCGGCCCTGGCCACCCTGGGGTAGGCGCACCCCGCCTGTTGTCGGGCTACGGAAGATTTGCTACGATTGGACGGGAGACAAACCTTTTGGACGTTCCAGAGCCCGTGAGAGGGGTGCGGCCGTGGCCAAGCTCTACCGCGAAGACCTGATGATCTGGAAGCCGGAAGGCGGCAACAAGTGGTACATCATCGAGCGGGAGGCCGCAATCAAGGAAGGGGTGCGCAAGGCGGTCTTCCGGGCGGACAACCCGTGGGCCGTGGCGGAGTTCCGGTACCGGGAGGACGCGGAGAAGGCCCTCCTGATGTGGCCCTCCCGGGAGGAGGAGGCGGCCCAGGCCGCCGGCGAGGCAGCGGCGGCCGACGGGGCGGCCGGAACCGACGCCGCGCCGGAGGAGGGCTCCGGCGAAGCCCAGGCGCCCGCGGAAGCCGGGGGCTAAGGATAGAATCCAAACGGCCGGGGCGGCCGGCTACCTGCCGGCCGCCCCGGCGCGCTGTCACGGGCCCCCGGGACTGTCTCGTCCACTCCGTCCTCCGTCATGTCGGGACCGGACGGCCACCCGTTGTCCCGGGACCGGGCGGCCGGGGCTGCCGGTCACCCTCGGGGAACCCGCCCCTCCGCCAGGGCTGCCAGGTCCCGGGGGTCCACCCGCACCGGATGCCGGGGAACCCGGGCCGGGTCCCAGAGGTCCACCAGCTCCCGGGGGGTGATCCGGGTGCCCTGGAGGACCGGGCCGCTGAGGGCGGCCAGGTAGCCCACCACCGCGGCGGGATCGGCCCCCGCGGCCCGGAGGGCGGCGATGGTCACCGCCCCGTGCCGCTTGGCCAGCCGCTCGCCCCCGGGGCCGAGGAGCAGGGGCACGTGGTGGAACCGGGGCATCTTGGCATTCCAGTTGTTGGTGGCCGTGGTCTTTGGCCCGTCTGAAGTTGTATCACCCCAGATCAAGATCAACGTGCCACTAGCCAGTCACCAACTGAGAAGGTTCTCTTCACCAGGAAAACTACCCTACTTGGTGGAGTCGAAGATCATCCAGATGTGGTGACTGGCGGAGGCCGTGTTGGCCAATATCACAGTGGACTTCGCCGCCCTGGTTGGGTTCCGGCCCAGGGCCTGCCGCCCCCGGTGAGCGTAGACCAAGGGCCGGGTGGAGCAGGTCAGCCGGTACATACGGCACCAGCACCACGGCCTGCCGCTGAACGGGCCCACCCGGACCCTCGAACCCGTCGCCCGCCTGGTTTCACCTCCGCCCGGCTGCAGTAGCACCGGTAGGCCAGGCTCCGGGCGGCGAGGACCGCCAGGGCCTCCCGGTAGAGGGGGGCCCGGAGGCTCTGGCAGTAGGAGGCATAGGGTCCGGGCCGGTCCGGACCCTCGTCCCAGTCCAGGCCGAGCCAGCGCAAGTCCTCCAGGACCGCCGCCGCAAGGGCCGGCCGGCTGCGGGCCGGCCGGGTCCAGGTCCTCCATCCGCAACACAAAGACGCCCCCCTGGCTGCGGACCTGGAGCCAGGCCAGGAGGGCGGTCCGGGCGTTCCCGAGGTGCAGCTGGCCGGTGGGAGAGGGGGCAAACCGGCCCCGGACCCGGCGGGGCCGGGGCGGGGCAAGGAAGGCCGGGGCCACGGGCTCCGGGGAACGACTCGCCTGAGGAAGCGGTGGCGCCGCCGGGACTGCCGGAGGTGGGAGCGTCAGGCCCGGCCGGAACCCTGGAAAAAGGCTGCTCAACGTACTCATACCTCATTATAGGCTGCTCACGGTTGGCCGTGGATCAAAGCCTGGAGCCCCTGGCGCCGCCGGGGCCAGCGCCCGAGCGCACCGATCCCCCGCGGGGTCCCCGGTGCCCAACCGGGGCCTTCCCTGGCTGGCCGAACCTATGCCGCTCTCCCTGTCGCCGGTCCGGCCCGGGGCGGATAAACTGTGGGCCTGGACATAAGAATACAGTTGATGAGATGGCTCCTCCGCAGGGCCCCGCGCCCTGTGGGCTGCGGGTGGGCCGCGCCCCGGCGCCCGGAGGCCAGGGGCTGGAGGGCGGGTGAGACGGTGGAAGACGAACGGTGGGACCGGTACCGGGACGAGGTCCGCTACCGGGACCCGTACCTCGAACCCCCGCCCACCTGGGCCGATCGCTTCGAGCGGATCCTGATCCAGCTGGTCAACCTCGGGTTGGTGGTCCTGGCGGCCACCCTGCTGATCATGACCCAACCCCAGATCCGCCGGGCCGTGGTGCTCCTGGAGCGGCTGGAGGGATCCCGGGGCGGGCCGGGGGGTCCCGGCTGGCAGCAGGTCCCCGGCAACCCCGGCTCTCCCGGCGGCCTCCAGGGGGTGGGCTCCCCGCCAGCCCCGGGCGGAGGCAGTCCGCCCGCACCGGCCGGAGGTGCACCGGCGGGAGGGGCACAGAACCAACCGCCCCCTTCCCGGGGCCCCCGGGCCCAGACGCCCCCCGCCCGCAACCGCGCGGGGGGGGCCGCGGCCGCCCCCCCGGCGCCCG
>QGUP01000295.1 GCA_003242505.1 Bacillota bacterium | reverse complement strand
CTCCCTGGGCGCGATACTTGCAGTCGATGCGGGATTCTGTATAATGTGGGTTAGACTTTGACGACAAGGCAGTCCATGGAGAATTCATCGACAACAATCCTGCCTTAGCAGGGGACAAGCCTTCGGTCTGATGGCCCGCCAGCAGCATGTCCCACCAGCAACAAACAAGAGGGGGGATTTTTTTGCGGCTCAGGCACTGGTTCCGATGGATGGTCGCGGCCGCGCTCATCCTCGGCGCTGCCCTGCCGCCAGGGACTGCGGCGGCGGAGGCCGGGGCAGGTGATCGGCTGCAGCCCGTCCCCGTCTCCGGGCCGGTGGAGGCCAACATTACCCCGCCGTCCCTTGGCCAGCACCGGGTGGAGGTTCTGGTCAAGCTGCGACACGACCCTCTGGCCCGGGTCTACGCCCGCTCCCTGCGCCAGGGCCGGGCTCTCTCGGCTCTGGAGCTGAAGGAGCACCGGGCTAAGCTGGAGGAGGCCCAAAACAAGGTCCTCGGCCAGGTGGCGGCCCTGGGCGGCAGGGAGATCTTCCGCTTCAAGAACGCGCTGAACGCCGTCCAGGTGCAGGTGCCGGTGACCGCCCTGCCAAAGCTGGCCGAGCACCCGGACGTAGCTGGCATCTACCCGGCCCGGCCGGTCACTCTGAATAATGAGACCAGCGTGCCCTTCATCGGGGCGGACAAGGTGTGGGACCTCGTGGACCGGGAAGAGGTTCCGGTTAGGGGCGAGGGTGTCCGGGTCGCGGTCATCGACACCGGCATCGACTATTACCACGCGGCCCTCGGCGGGTCGGGGAACCCCGACGACTACCGGAACGACAACCCCACCGTGCTGGAGCCCGGCACCTTCCCCAACGCCAAGGTGGTGGGAGGCTACGACCTGGTCGGCGACGACTACGACGCCGGCTCGGACGACCCCGAGCGGCGGATTCCCCGGCCCGATCCGGACCCCCTGGATGCAAATGGCCACGGTACCCACGTCGCGGCTACCATCGGCGGTGTGGGAGTGCCGGGTAAGATCGGGCCGGGCGTGGCCCCTGGGGTGCAACTCTACGCCTACAAAGTCTTCGGCCGGGAAGGCAGCACCACCATGACCACCGCCGCGATTGAGATGGCTATGGACCCCAACGGCGACGGCGACCTGAGCGACCACGTGGACGTCATCAACATGTCCCTGGGCTCCCCCTTCGGCGAGGAGATCGAGGCGGAAGTTGCCCAGGCCGCGGCGGAACTTGGGATCATCGTGGTCGCCTCCGCGGGTAACAACGGCAACGTTCCGTACATCACCGGCTCGCCCGCGGTAGCGCCGGGGGCCATCAGCGTCGCGGCGTCGGTGGACAACGGCATTGTCCGGGGCGCCATCAAGGCGACATTCCCGGATGGGACGGAGACCCTCTTCGAGGCCATCGAGGCAGCCTTCACCCCGCCCCTGGCGGAGACCAGGGACGTGACCGGTACCCTGGTGGACACAGGCGGCCTGGGCTGCTCGCCGGAAGACTTCCGGAACGATCCGGCCGGAGCCATCGCCCTGATTGACCGGGGCGTCTGCCCCTTTGTGGATAAGGTCCGCAACGCACAGGAGAAGGGTGCCCTGGCGGTGGTGGTGGTCAACAGCGTCGACGGCGATCCCATCACCATGGGCGGGGATCCCGGCGGCTTCGAGATTCCGGCGGTCATGATCGCCAGGGCGGCCGGGCAAGCCCTCCGGCAGGCCATGGCCGGCGGCCAGACGGTCCAGGTGACCCTTTCCGCCCAGTTCTCCGTGGCCCGCCCCGACCTCGCCGACACCCTGGCAGACTTCACCTCCCGGGGCCCTGGCGGTGCCCGGAGCAGTTTCAAGCCAGACCTGGCCGCCCCGGGCTTTGACATCCGGTCCGCGGCGGTCGGGACCGGTACGGAAGGCGTGCTCATAAGCGGGACCTCCATGGCGGCTCCCCACGTGGCCGGTGCCGCGGCTCTCCTGCGGCAGCTGCACCCGGACTGGTCGGTGGAAGAGATCAAGGCGGTGCTGCAGAACACGGCCACGCCTGCGAGGGACCGGAACGGCAACGCCTATCCCTTGACGCTGCAGGGCACCGGCCGCATCCAGGTGGACAAGGCCGCCCGGGCGACGGTGGTGGCCCTGCCCGGTGGCGTCTCCTTCGGCTACGTTCCCGTTCCCGCCCCCACCAGCGTCACCCGCACGGTAACCGTCCGGAACAAGAGTGGCAGCGCCCGGACCTTTGCCCTGGATGTCGCCTTCAACGGCAATTCCTACGGCACCCAGGCCCAACTCTCCCGGTCCGAGGTGACCGTTCCGGCCTGGGGCGAGGCGGCCTTTGACCTCACCCTCACCTTTGATCCCGCTCACCTGCCCCTCCAGTGGAGCGAACCCTTCGTGGAGGTCGGCGGTTGGATCCGCCTCACCGAGCGGGGGAGCGAGGGCGAGGAGTTGGTGGTGGGCTTTACCGCCTTCCCCGAGGCGACGGCTCAGGTGAAGGGTGCCATCCGCTCCATCTCGGAGCCTGACGAGGGCCCGGCTCAAGCAGAGCTGGAGCTCACCAACCCCTCGCCCATCGCCGGGTATGCCCTTCCCTTCCACTTCCTCAGCGCTGACAGCCCCGATCCCAATCTGCGGGGATACGAGGCAGTGGACATCCGGTATGTGGGCGCCCGAGCAAGCTGGGACCCGGACGATGGCGACCTGCTGGAGTTCGTGGTGGTCACCGCGGCCCCCTGGACCGCAGACGAAACCGTGGGCAAGGAGGTCCACCTGGACGTCGATCTGGACGGTGCTCCAGATTACGCCCTCTTCACCTACAATCTCCGCCACCTGGGTGGTGCGAATGCACCTGCAACCTTTGTCTACGACTTTGCGACCGGTAACGCAACGGCTTACTACTACACCCCCCTCGCCACCTGGTACAACGCGAACGTCACGGTCCTGACCGCCCCGATGGACGCGGTCGGGCTCCAGCCCGGCCAGCCCTTCGGCGCCGTGGTCCTCACCATCCACGAAAGCGGGGTGGCCGTAGACACTGTGCCCCCCGTCATGGTGGCTGCCTCGGTGACCCGGACTCCCTTGCCGGACCTTCCGGTTGCCCAGGACGAGCTTGAGGTCCTTCAGTGGAGTGACGTAACCGACCACCTGCTGCTGGTCTATCTGGACAACCGACCGACCGACCAACACCAGGTCTTCACCTTCTCTGTGCCTGCCCCCGCGCCGCCGAGCAACCTGCGCGCGAGAAACCTTGACCGGGCTGTGCAGCTGTTCTGGGACCGGAGCCCGTCTAACGATACGACGGAATACCTTATCTACCGGACAGACCCGGGCGCCGGGTCCCCCACCCTCATAGCCTCGGTGCCCCAGGGAGAGGAAGACCAGCTCTCCTACACCGATTCGGGCCTCCAGAACGAAACGGAGTACGTGTACCACGTGTACGCGCAGAGCCGGACGGGAGTCCGGAGCGCAAAGCCTGCCGCGGTGAAGGCCCACCCGAGCGCCCCGCCGGCACAGCCCAAGGGCTTTTCCGGCAAGGCCAGCGCCGCTGTCGTCATCCTCTCCTGGGAGGAGAACACCGAGCCTGACCTCGGGGGCTACATCGTCTACTGGATGGACCCGGACTCCGGGTGGGTAGAGCTGGAACGGCTGCCCGCCAACAAGAAGACATGGGTTCACGAGGGCGCCGACACCTCGGTAGACAACACCTACGGCCTGGTGGCGGTCGACGAGTGGGGCGTGGAGTCCGCCATGGCCACCACAACGGTGAAGCGTTTCGAGCCGCCGCGTTCCGGTGGTGGCGGTGGCGGCGG
>QGUP01000294.1 GCA_003242505.1 Bacillota bacterium | reverse complement strand
GGGCCCTGGCGACCCGGATCGGCCCGGGGGCGGTGCTAATCGGTTCCGTCGACTTCTCCCACTACCTCCCCCGGGACGAGGCCGAAGCCCGGGACCGGGAGACCCTGGCGGCCATCGGCTGCCGGGACTGGGACACCCTCCTGGCCATGGGGAACGAGCACCTGGACTCCCCAGCCACGGTGGCGGTGGTCTTCATGGCCATGGCCGCCGCGGGGGCCGGGGAGCCGGAACTGGTGGCCCACACCAACTCCGGGGACCTGGTGGGCAGCGACGGGGTCGAGACCACCAGCTACCTGGTCTTCCAGTTCCGCCTAGCCCCACGGTGAACGTCGCCCAGGCCCGGGCTGGTCCCGGGAGAGGCGGCCGCCTCCCCCAGGGCCGGACGGTCGCATTGCGGTGCCGGAGTTCGTTTATCGGAAAAGGAGCATTGGACGAAAGAAAAGGAGCATTGGAGGAAAACCGGTTGCCCAAGGTCTGGGTGCAGATCTGCGAATCCAACCCCATCGCCCGGCGGCCGGACCTGCTGGGGCCCCTGGCGGCCGACGGGGAACGGTACCACATCCTCCGGCTCCCGTGCCTGGACCGCTGCACGGTCTGCGCCCGGCAGCCCTATGCCCTGGTGAACGGCGTGCTGGTGACCGCCCGGACCTGCGAGGAACTGGCGGAACGGATCCGGCTATCGTCGCCCCTGAACACGCTCTCCCCGGGGCCTCCCGCCCCCGGGGAGGGTGGGGACGGGGGAGGCCCGGGGTGATGCAGTGGCAGACCTGTCGGCCTCCGGTGCGGGCGCAAGCGGTGGCCTTCGTGGACCCGATGCGGCAGTTGGCCGGGGAGGGCCCTGTGGGGGTCTGCCTCCGCGGCTTCTCTTGCAGGCGCTGCGGCAGCCAAAGGCCCATGCCCTGCACCTGCCCTGGGTCCTCAGCGTCCAAACGGCTGGGCCCCGATCTCCGGCAGGAGATCGAGGCCCTCAGCTTTGCCTGTGACACCTGGTGCCTCGGCTTCTTCTCCCCGTACTTCCGGGGGGAGTACACCACCTTCGCCCAGGATCTGGAGCGGCTGGCCCGTCTCCCCCCGACCTGTTCGTGTACGAGGTGGGCCGGGCCTTCCGTCGACCGGTCCGGCCGGCAGACCCATTTGGACAAGCTGCCCGAACTGGTGGTCATCCACCTGCGATGCAAAGGTACCCCGGGTCCGGCCCCCGGCGCTGCCGGAGAGCCTCAGCCTGCGGCTCAGGGCCCTGGCGGCCCGGTGCGGTTGCAGATGGTCCGGCTCCTTGCGGCGGAGGAGCGGACCACCCGGGACCTCACCCGGCTGCTGCACCTGACGGAGGCCGCGGTCTCCCATCGTGCCTGTGCCATCAGGGTACTGGACCCATATGTGAGGGAGGTAAGTGATTCAGCTAGATTTTGAAGCGGACCTGCCGGAGAGCGCCGTCCACTGCCGCAGGCAAGTCTTGAAGTCGTCCCCCATATTTTTTGATAGGTAAGAAGGATCTTTTTCTTTTTCGGCGAATTGTTGTGAACACGCGTTGTTGAGAGCGGCGGTCGTTCGGTGCGGCAGGGGGGCGGGGAGGATGAACGGCAAAGGTGGTCTGAGCAGCCATTCGGGGCGAAAGGAGTGAGGGGCACTGTGGACCTGGAGGTAGTACAGCGGGCGTACAGATCCGGGCGATACCTTACGGTGCTCCGGGAGGCGCAGCGACTGCTCCGGGATGGCTTTGCCGGGGATCGGGAGGAACTCCTGTGGCTGGCGGGTCGGGCGGCCTGCCACCTGGGGGACTGGGAACAGGCGGTGGCGTTCCTGACCATGCTGCTGTCCGCCGAAGGCCTGCCTGCCCCTCGCATCCACCGGGCCAACATCTGGCTGGCGAACGCCCTGGGGGAGTGCGGGCGGCTGTCCGAGGCGGAGCAGATCCTCTTCCGCCTGCTCTCCGAGGAGGTGCTGGACCCGCCCCTGCGGGGGCAGGCTCTGTACAACCTGGGGTGGGTCTACCAGAGGCAAGGCAAGGTCGACCTGGCCCTGGCGGCCTATCAGCAGGCCGCCCGGGTCATGCTGGACTCGGACTCGACCCAGGTTGCGGTGATGGCCCTCCAGAACGCGGCCTGGTTGGCCCTCAGCGAAGGTCTCGAGGAGGGCATGGAGCTTGTCCGCCGGGCTGGGGAGTTCGTCTCCCGGGTCGGCGAAGTGCAGCGCACCCATCAACTGATGCTGGAGGCCCTGGCTGCTCTCTTTGCCGGCCGCCACGCCGAGGCCCTGCAGAACGCCGAGGAGGTCCTGCAGCCGGGGCACCGATGGGCGACGGACTGGGACCGGGCCGCGGCGGCCTTTGTGGTTAGCGAGACCGCGGCCCGCCAGGGACACGCCGAGATGGCGGCCTTCTTCGCCCGTCATGCCCGGCGCTTTGCCCGAGCGGCCGGGGACGAGCGGTTGCTGCGGATCATCCGGGGAAGGAAGGGGTCTCGACCTTCCCTGGCGCACCCCTGGGAAGGCGGAGTTGAACAGGAAGGCGCCGCCGGCCCGTAGGGGCCGCCAAGGCAGCCGGCCCGGGACAGGGCCGTCCTGCGATGGTGTCCAAGGCGGGCGGGGGAATGGAAACACCTCCCGCTGCGGTGGGGGGGTGAGGGATATGAAGGTCATGCTGATCGGGCAGTGAAAGGGGGTGGTCCGAGTGAGGCGCTTGCTGACGTTGCTGCTAGTGTCTCTGGTCCTGGGGCTGCTGGCGGGCACTGCGATCGCCCACCCCAACGGTCCCATCTGGCCCGACGAGGCTGTCCAGAGCGTGGGCTCCCCTCGGTAACAAGCCGTCCGACGTCGGCAGGAGGGGGCCGCGGCTCGTCCGCGGCCAACGGAAAGCGGAACCGCAAGCGCGGGAGGGGTGCCTCCGGAGAGGAGGCACCCCTCCCGCACCCCGGCATTGCCCCAGTGCCCCGCCGGCGCCTTGCAGTCGCCCCGCCGCAGGACCAGCCGGCGGCCGCGGGGGAGCACGGTCTCAGGTGGGCGTCACTGGGCCCTGCACCTACCTGCCACCCAGAGCGCTCTGGCCAGAAGGCCGCGTGTTCGCACGGTTTGTCACAGCGCTTTGGTTGCTTCGATGACAATCGTCCCGGTCTCCGGCGCCCAGTCGACCTTCCAGCCCAGGGTCTCGGAGACGAACCGGAGGGGTATCATGACACGGTTCCGGTAGATCTGCGGCGCCTCGTCCAGGGTCACGGCGACGGTCTTGCCCGAACGATAGTAATTCAACACCGCCTCTTTGGAGTCCACGGTTAGCAGGACATCAACCTGGGGATCCGAGATCCTGACCTGCCGGGTTGCGGGGAGCCACGCGACGCTGGTGCCAAGGGCCTCAAAGAGTGTTCGGGTGGGCAGCAAGGTACGGCCTCTGGGCGCGATGGGAGGCACGTCCAGCGGGAGTTCCCAGGTCCACTCAGCCGGAAGGCCGGGATACCCGGTCACCTTCATGACTGGAGAGTTGAGTTGCAGTTCTACCCTGAACGTGGGCGCCGCGGGGAGTTCCAGGGCTTTGGCCGCGGTGCCGTTTTTCAGCCAGTTCAGGAAGATACTCAGCGGAACGGCGACGGTCTCTCTGGAAGCCCGGTCATAATCGGCGCCGTCCCGGGCAAAGTCCTCACCCGTGCGGTAGAGGTACTGTTTGTTCACCCACAACATGTGGTCCGTGGACCGCTGGCGCGCTTCGGCAACGCTCAACCCCTGGACGAGCACCTCATACGCATGACCGTTTTGGCCTTGTCGCGGGCAAACTCCCGGTACTGCGGTGGAATGTTGGACAGAATCACGTCGGCGA
>QGUP01000008.1 GCA_003242505.1 Bacillota bacterium | reverse complement strand
CCTCCGCGTCAGCCCCCGGGTTGGCCGTGGTGTGGATGACCAAGCCGATGGGGCTGAGGGGCGTCCCTGGCCGGTTGCCCTGCTCGCCCTTGGGCAGCAGGCGCTCCTCGATCTGCACCACCCATCACCTCCCCATGAGTCGGTCAGTCAGCACGCGGGAGAGCCAGCCAGCCGTCGCTCCCACCGCAGCGGCGGCTCCCAACACCCAGGACCGCCATTCCTCCAGCCGGCGCAGTCGCTCGTCGATTTGGCCGAGCATCTCCCGGATCTCCGCCAGGTCCTCCCGCAGCGCCTCGATCCTCTCCAGCGCCACCGCCGCCTGCACCTCCGGCGGCCGGCCGTTTGACAGCGACACCCACCATCACCCCCCACGCGCCACGGGGCCGGCCTCGCCAGCCGACCCCTGCGGCTATGTAGCAGAGCCCCCGGCTGCTCACGCTCCGGGGGCCCTACGATGACACCACCTTATCGACGATGACCCACGTCCGGGTGCCAGCCCGGACCAGCAGCACCCGGTCCCCCGGCGCTGGCGTGTACCGGGCGAGGTACGGATAGCCCCGCCCGGAAGGGTCCGTCTCCCCGTCGAACAGTACCGGCGGCAGCCCGGAGCCGGGAACGTAGGTGGCCGGAATCGTCCCCAGCCGGACGAACGGGTTCCAGCGGCTCAGGAGAGCCCGGACCACCCGCTCAATCCGCTCCTCGATGGGCTGCAGCACCAACGTCCGGGCCCGCTCGCTCACACGGTCACCACCCTCCTGCACTCATGTACCATGTTGCCACCCGGCCGCAGGTCCATCGACCAGCGCACCTCCTGGTACCGAGCCGAGATGCCCAACTGCGAGAAGGTCAGGGTGTACACGTCCAGGTGCTCGTGGTGAGGCATCAGCCAGGAGGTCCACCGGATGGTCTGGTAGACCTGACTGGCCTCGACGGCCAGGCGCCTGGCCAGGGCGTCCAAGGTTTCCTGGTCGGCCGCATCCACCTCCCGGTAGTCCACGATGACGCGGCCACGGTTGACCGTGGACGTGGGCGAGTTGCCGCTGGTGTTGGTGTACTCGGCCCTGAGTGGCGGCCGCTGCGGGTCGCTGACCACCAGGACCCATTTGTTCGGGACGTTGAAGAGGTCCATCTCCTCCTCCACCGGATCGTCGAGTGTGACCACGCTCTCGTCGTCGTCCGCGTACGTGTACTCCGCCGGGGCCTGGTCGGGTGTGACGTAGGGGGCGGCGGTCGCCGCCCCCTCGCTGTCGAACCACAGGTCCTGGTAGTTGATGGCCCGCAGCAGGTCGTTGACGATGGTGAGCCGTGGGGTCCCGGGCTCCCACTCCCGGTCTACCGGCAGAACCTTGTCGGTCGGCGTCATGTTGATGTTGACGATGCCGGCGCTCTCCAGCACGGTCCTGATGGCCGTATCGAACCGGGTGCCGGCCGGGATGAGGTACCGGGAGGTGACCACGTCGTCCAGGAGCACCTGGCACTGGTCGTAGGCCTCGACCTCCCGGTACCTCTTCCGCCGGGGCGATGAGAGCAGGAACACCCCCAGGGGCCAGTCCACCCACCCGCCGGGGTTGCCCGGGACCCAGACCCCCATCCAGGGCCGGATCCGGTCGCTCAGCCAGTTGATGGTGCCGTCGTCCCGGATGGTGAACCGGGCCGTCCGCTTGATTTCCGCCTCGGCGTCGTGCGTCACCGACGCCTCCTGGACCGTGGTCAGCCAGCCCCGGGGCTGGTTGTACTTGTCCAGGAGCTCGTACCGGAACCGCACCCGGCGGGTGCCGTGCCGGCCGTGGAGGGCCGCCTTGACCTGCGCGGCGCTGAAGCCGTTTCGGGCCAGGGCCTTCATCAGCCCACCGCCTCCTCGTACTCGACAGCGTAGACCTCCAGGTCGGCGACGGCGCCCCAGGCCTCGTCCCGGAACCGCAGGCCGCGGATGGTCCCGTACACCTTCCGCCCCCGGTAGTCCCGGTAGAGGACCGTTGTCCGCCGGGCCGCCAGGGCCTCCAGGGCCTCTCTGTCGCCTGTGCCGTCGGGGAGCAGTAGCTGTACCCTGACCACCTGCTCGGCCTGGCTCTCGTCGAACTCGACCACCGGCAGGGTACGGCCTGCGAACCGGAACTCACCGGACACCGGCTGCCAGTCCTCGTCCCACTGCGGGATGCCGTTGTACTGCCGGGCGGTCCCCGCCGGGTCCCGCGGGTCGTGGAGCCACACGCCCTCCAGGTCCAACCTGGCCGCCACCGGGTCCCCCGGCATCTCCGTCGTGTTGTTGCCCAGGGCGACCACCCGGTACTCGTAGGCCACCCCCGACGCCGCCGCGTAGTCGGAGTAGGTGGTCCACTGCCCGGACGGCGGGTCCGGCACCACGGCGATGGGGGTCCATGCCGTGGCACCGACCGGGCGGCGCTCCACCCTCCAACTCCCGCCGTAGACGGAGTTCTGGTTGCTGGTGGCGTCGTCCAGTGTGCCGTCGAACCGCAGCAAAGCGGTGGTGTACTCGTCCACCGTGAACGGCTGGCCAGAGGCGTAGGCGGCGGCAATCTCCTCGTCGGTGCGGGCCTTGTGCGAGATTCTGACTTCGTCCAACATACCGTTCAGGTGGTGAGGCCCCCACTCACCAAACATCAGTGTTGCCCCCATACCCAACGGCTCGGTTCTGTTGCTGGACGCTTGCGGCACGCCGTTGAGGTAGAGTTTCCGTCCGTTTGGCCCCCACACGAAGGCAAAGTGATACCAAACTCCGGCCACCAAGGGGGACTGACTCACGAGACTGCTATCCTCGGTGGCACCGTCGCCATCCCACACGCGCAAAGCCCCTGGCAAAGAGCCAGCCCGGTCCCGCATGATCAGCAGCCGCGGCCCTGGAGAACTGGAGTTTACAAAGGTGGAGAGAATCGGCCCGTAGTGAGCCAAGTCAACATCGTTCAGCAGGAACCAACCCTCAATAGTGCCCTCCGTCGGGTTCAGTACGCCTTCGGTGGGGAGGGTCACGCTTTCGGCGGCGCGGGTGGTGCCGCCAAGGGTCCAGGAGGTGGCGTAGGGCTTCTGCTCAATCTGGAGGCCGTCGGCCCAAAAGGTAATGGCCTGCTGGCCGTCGGTGTACACCCGCAGGTCGAGCGATGTGGCAGATGCCCCCGTTGTAAGGGTCACCTGCACTCTGGTCCATGTCCCAGTCAGCGCCACTTTCCTGGTCTGCACCACTCCGTTGGTCTGATCACGCAGCTCTACCACCACTGAGCCGCTACCTTGGAGGTGTACGCTACCGGTATAGGTGGTGTTCGCCGCCGCGCTCGGGAACGACGATAGCCGAAACCCCTGATAGCTGTAGGCCCCGTCGGTGACAACCTTCAGCGACGCGGCACCGTGCCACGCCTTGTTAGTGTCGCGGGAAATGCTGACGGCCCCGCTTCCCGTCACCTGGAACCCACTCGTATCCGTCTCCACGCTGGACTGGTTGGCGCTCAACAGGTTGGTGATGGACTCCTCGATGAGAATGCCCTGCCCAAACCGCCCAGCCCCATACCGCGGCACCCCAGCCGCCACCTGCACCCCAGTCTCCGGGTCGTAGGCGACCGAAGCCCGGGCAAAGGTGGCCTGCCGGTACACCCCGCGGCTCCACTGCAGGTCGATTTTGCCGCCCGCCGGGTCCGGGGTGGCGGTCACGTTGAGCGGTGCGAGGGGCTGGGTGAAACTCGTCGTGAAACTGGCCGTCACCGGGTCGGACTGGACGCCCCCGCCGGAGGTCTGGTCCCACACCGTCAACTCCACCGTGTACGTGGAGTTGTTCTGCAGCACCGTGGAGAGGGTCCGGGCGCGGGCGTCGGTCGAGGAGACCTTGCCGGTGTCCTCCAGAACCGTGCCATCAGCCGCCTTGAGGCGCAGCCGGTACGCGCTCTGCGGCTGGTCCACGGTCCATTCGACCGTGACCTGCTGCTGCGCCACGGTGCCGGTCGGGGCCGTAATCTGCGCGATGGGCTTTGCGCCAGCGTTGGCCGTGACGCCGGTCGAGTTGTACGGCCCAGCCACACCCTGCGCGTCCTTCGTGGCGGCGTACAGTTGGTAGCTGACGCCGGTGTCCCACTTCCCCGCGTTGTCCGCGGCGGGGATGGTGACGCTGGTGCCGCTGGCCGCGTTCCACACCTCCGAGGAGACCCACGTCTTGTCGGAGGCCCGCCACCACTGCGTTGTGCTGCCCGCCACACGCTTGAGCGCGTACCCGGACATCTGGTCCCCGTCCGGGTCGTTGTGCCGGATAGTGATGTCGGTGCCAGTGGACGCGTCAAACGCAGCGGGGGAGACGGTGACGGTCGGTGCGTTGGGAGCGCGGTTCAGCAGAACCGCGTGGTGGTAGACCGTGTACGGCGTGCTAGCCCCATCAGACCACACCACGTCAAGGGCGTTGCCGCCGTATCCCCGCTTGGAAGTCAAGGTATCGGCCACGGCAGTAGCAGCCGCAACCGTCGTCCAGGAACCCCAGTTGCTGGTGGAACGGTCAAACTTGACCATTTTCACGTCCTTTGAGGTGTTTCCTGCCGCGAAAACATACAGGTTCTGGTTCTGGTCGTAGGTCAACGTTACACCGATGACCGTGCCGTCGGACAATGCTGGCGGATTGCGGAACGTAGTAGTTGTATCTGCAGCATCCCGCTCTGCCACCTTCAGGGTGCTAGGAGTACTGGCTGGCGAGTACACCATGACAAAACGGGTGCCATCGAAGGTTGCTGCAAGGCGACCCGAGTTCGCTTCGCTGTCGATGGTGACCTTATTCCCCCACGTCCAGTTGCCGGAAGAGTATGTCGCTTTCTTGAACCCAACGATCGGACCAGACCATGCAACATAGAGGTGAGGGGCCTCAGCGACCGTCTTGCCGTCACCAGTATGGTTGAAGTCGATTGCGACATACGGCATGTACTGTTCGCTATAGCTGGCTATCGTATATTTAGACGACAAGGAAATGCTCCCGTCGGGTCCAATAGTCGCGCGGCTGTAGCTGATATAGGATGCAGGGGTGACCTGCGAAAGACCCCAAACGATGTGGGCCACCCAGCCGCTACCTTCCCGATGGGCGACGACAGTACCAGTTCTGGGAGCTCGAGACTCCACGACGTAAGCCTGACTCCATGTCCACGCGGTCCGGCTGGCGTTGGGAGTGCCACGTCTGTACACCAAATCGCCACCACCGCCGTCGTCAGCGTCGTATACGATGTGTAGATAATCATCAACATCGATGAATATATCCACCTTCGGGCGACTGACAGTGTAAAGGCCCGAAATGGCACTACTTGTCGATTCAAGCCACGTACTCCCGTTGTCCTTGGAGTACAGGAAACGCACCTTCGATCCATCAGCAATCGCAATCCACAGCGTACCGTCTGAACAGCGGTCGATAATGCGCTTTCCGCGACCGGATGTCGGGAAGTTTTCGGACACCGTTGCAACCACCGTCGGGTCAATCACGACGGGGTAGTTTTCCAGCGGCACGGTCTTGAGCCACCAGTACGGCAGGCACTCGTAGATTTGCAGTTGTCCTGTCACCGGATCCGTCGTCAGCCGAAACCGCCCGGCGCAGACCAGCGTCTCGTCGCCAGTACCACGTACCGAGATGCGCTCCAACTTCTCGACCTGCCGCCCGTCTGCGTCCACGAGGTCGATGGTGGCCGCCGTCCACACGTCCTGCCCCGGTGCGTAGGGCTGGCCCTCCACCATCACCGTCAGGGTCGGGTCCACGTTCAGCGGCCCCAGGACGGAGAGGTAAACGTCGTCGAGGTCGGGGAAGATGGCGGGGTCGGGGTCCGGCAGGGGCGCGGTGAGAATCACCCGCCGCTTGACCTTGTTCCCCAGCACCTCGTACTCGACGGTGTAGGGCGCGCCCTCCGGAGCAAACCGCCCCACCGAACCATCCACCTGCAAGGGGGCGGAGGCGATAGCAGCGATGGGCTGGACCGTTCCGTTGGTGTCCACCCAGAACAGGCCGCCGGTGGCGTACTGCAGGACCTTCTGCGCCACCTCCACCCGCAGGAGTTCCTGTGCAGCGAGGTCGCCAGCCAGCGTCGCCCGTAGAAGGCCAGTGTCCGCCTGTGCGCTGCCGTCAGGCTGCGGGTAAAGGTTCAGGTCGGGTTCGTAGACAATAGCCACGCATCGCTCACCCCCTACTCGCCAGACTCAGCAGCCGGAATGTCCGAGTCGCCGGGCACCAACCGCAGACCGTCACGGAGGAGTCGTCGCCCGTCCGGCAGGTCCCAGCCGTCCGGAAGGTCAGTCTCCGCCACCGTTTGGCCTCCGCGGAGCCAGCGGCCTGTCGCGGGGTAGTAGGCGACCGTCTGGCTGGGGTCGGGATGGCACACAAACACAGCCGCCGCCTGGGCCAAAGCCTGGGCGGCGGTGTCGGTATCGGCATGGGTGAGGTCGGCCAGACGGCCATTCAAGAGGGCGTAGAGACGGTGCATATCTGCACCTCCGTTGCCGGTATGTACAGCGAGGGCGCCCCCTCCCAGGGAGGCGCCCTCTTACCGCCTTCGAGCCTCCTGCCTGAAGCCGCTGAAGGCCAACTCGACCGTGTGCTCGGCGATTAGTCTGCCGTCCATGTACACCGGGACGGTGGCCCGCAGGGGGCCAGCCTCCCGGATGGCCTGGCGGAGCGCATCGGCCAGGTCCCGGGCCGACACGCCGCCCGCGACCCCAACCGGGGCCAGCGTCGCCACCAGCGTCTGCCGGACGCTCCGGTCGGCCAGCTCCCGAATCTGGTCCGCCAGCCAGTCCAGCGGAGCGATGGCCTCCGGCCCGCGCTCGGCCAAGGCCATGAGACCGGCTACGGGACGGAACAGGACGGCACCGGAGGCGAATCCGGGCACGTCGACCGTCACCCGTCCGCCAGTGTCCTGTGGGGCCTCGTTCAGCAGCATCCTGGCCGCGTCCAACTCTGCCAGGGCCCGGTTGACATCCTCAATGGCGTCCCGGAGGGACTGCTCCCGGCTCCGGATCCCCTGGATCAGGGCGTCCATCATCGACTGGCCCCGGGCAAGCCACAACGGGTCCTTCTCGGCCATCAGGGCCAGGGTCTCGGTGATGCCCCGGTCCATGATGGCCTTGATGCCGGTCTCCTGGTTGTTCCAGGCATCCTCCTCGATCTTCCGGCGCTCGTCGGCCAGCCGCCGCCACTCGCCCAACTCCTGGTCCACGTAGGTCCGGATGTCGCCCAGGATGTCCTCCAGGGTCCGGTACTTCTCCTCGGCCTGCTGCTGCAAGCTGCGGAGGTCCTCCTGGCGCTGGCGGGCCAGGTCCATGAGCCCCTGCTGCTCACCGGCGATGACCTCCAGCAGGGCCTCCAGGGACCGGTTGAGGAGAACCTGCTGCTCCAGCAGCATCCGCCGGCGCTCCTCCAGGGCCTGCTTCTCCGCCTCGGCCTGCTCCCGGAGGGCGTCCATCTGCTGCCGGATCCGCTCCCGCTGGTCCTCCCGCTGCCACTTGGTCAGTTGCTCCTGCCACTTGGCTTCTTCGTCAGCCAGTTGCCGGCGGAGGGCTGCGATCTCGAAGGCGTGCTTCTCCTCGCCCTGCAGCATGAGCCAGGTGATCTGGTCCTGCAGGGCCTTGCGGCGCTTCTGGTACTCCTCCTCCGCCTTCAGCCGCTCATCCTGGCGCTCCTGCCGGTCGAGGGCGTCCAGTTGAGCCTGGAGCCGCTCCAGGTCCCGCTGCAGTCGCTCGTCGATGGCCTTGATCTGCCGGTCGATGTCCCGGAGTTCGGCGTCGATGGCATCGGCAGCGGACTGCAGGTAGTTGCGGGCGACCTGGGAGTAGTGCCGCAGCTGCCCCAGGTTCTCCCGCAGACGCTGGGCGAACTCCTCCGGCTCCAGGGCCCCCAGGTCCTGGAGGCGCAGCCGCTGGACCTCATCGGCCAGCCGGCGGACATCATCCGGCCCTGGCAGCCAGCCCTCCGGCCGGATGCCTTCGAGGGCGTCCAGGGCCCGGTTGAGCTCCTCCCAGGCCTTGGCCTGTCGGTCAGCCGCCTCGGTGGTCTCGAAGTCGTCGAGCACGGCCTGGATGCCGCGGATCTGCTGGTCCAGGCCGGCGACGATCGCCTTGAGCTCATCCGCCAGCGGCCGGGCGAGCTCTTGGGCCTGCCGGAGCAGGTCGTCCAGCCGGCCCAAGCCGTCACCAAGGGCCTGCAGGAACTGCTCCCGGCTGGTCTTGGAAAGGTCCAGGAGGGTGCTGGTGTCTGGGGCGTACTTGCCGCCGAGGATGTCCTGGAGCAACTGGTCCGCCTGGGCCATGGCCGCCTTCGCCGCCGGACCCAGGTCCCCGCCCGTGAACAGAGGCGCAGGACCCAACGTTCCGCCGGAGGCCAGGGCCCGGAGGGTATCGGCCGCCTGCCGCAAGTCGGCCAGGACGTTCTGCAGCCCCCGGGCGTCCCGGGTCCGGTCCAGCTTGGCGAAGAGGTCATCCACGGCCTTGGCGAACTTCTCGAGCTCCTCCCGGCCCTTCCTCATCACCTCTTCGAACTTCTGCCGGACATCCTGCTCCATCCGGTCCAGGACCTGCTCCAGCGTCTCCCCGGCCTGGGCGATGGCCAGTTCGTCCTGCCACCACGCCGCAGAGTTGCGGGCGATGGCCTGGTTCAGCCGTTCGGTCTCCTCCCGGACCCGCCGGCTAGCCTCGGCGTAGTCCTCCCGGCTGATCTTCCCTGCGGCGTAGAGGGCGTCCAGCCGCTCCTGCTCCTGGCCCAGGGTGACCAGCATCGCCCGGTAGGCCTCGTTGGTACGGTGCAGTTCCTCCTGGTGCTGGCGGAGGGCCTGGACCACCTCATCCCGGGTCTTCTCGGCCTCGATGAGCAGTTCGATGCCGCCCTTCCCGTCCCGCAGCAAGGCCAGGTAGTAGGCCTGCTTGGCGTTGAGGATGTCGAGCCGCCCGCTTGCCCGGGCCAGAGCCTGCTCGTAGGGGGCCAGGGTGTGCAGGGTGGCCTGGAGGCTGTTGCGCCACTGCTCCAGCCAGGAGGGTCCACTGCGGCCCCGACCGAAGTCCGGCGGGAGCCCGCGGCCGCCGGTTGTGGCCGGAGTTGTCTGCGCCCCACCACCGCCAGATCGGCCGGATGACGGGTCTTCGCCCCTGAGCAAGGCTTCGGCGACGCGCTGCATCTCCTTCAGCTCATTGATTTCGGCCTTCAACTGGAAGGCGCGCTGCCGCAGTTGCGTCAACTGCACTGCCGCTTCGGCTTCAATCTTGGCAGGGTCACCGGTAATCAGCATCCGCAGTTGTGTCAGACCCTTTGCTTCGCTCTCGCCAAAGAGCAAGGAACCAAGCCAGGACAGTCCTGGAATGGTTGGCCCGCGCGGTTCGGCCAGCATTTGCCCCCGTGCGAATTCAGGGCCAAGGTCCCTTGCCCTGGTCAACTTAGCCATCTCCTCGTCTACCTGCTGCAGTTCCTCCTCGAGTTGCGGTAACCTGATCTGCGCTATAGCGAGGGCCGCCTTCGCCATGCTCTCGCTCTGCTCGATGTACTTCTCCATCTCGGCGTTGGCGCCCTCAAGGACCTTCGTGAGGTCAGTAATAGCACCGGTCTGCTCGTCGATTCCCTGTGCGGCCAACGGTGCAAGTCTGGCCAGTTCCTCCGTCACATCCCGGAGCCTGGCCTGCTCCTCGGCGGTAGGATTCGTGTTCGCGGCCAGGGTCTTCAGTTCCTCGGTCAACTCACGGATACGCTGGGCCTTGTTGTAGAGCACCCTGGCCTCCTCAACGCCAGCCAGGGTGGCCTGCTCCATCCCGGTCCGGTAGGTCTTCCAGGCAAGGTAGCCAACGCCGAGCACCCCGGCAACAACACCGAGGATACCCAGGACGGAGCCTAGCGAGAGGGACAGAGCCTGAGTCCCGGTGGCGAGACCAACGATGGCAGTCCTGGCCTGTCCCACCAGACTGATCGCAGCTGTGAGCCCGGGCACCAGCAACTGGATGATGCGCGCCACGCTGGCCAGGGCCACAACCAACCCAGCACCGCCCAGGATGACCTCTATCAGGCCCCGCGTTGCATCATCGAGATGCACGAATCCGGCCACCAGTCGGTCGATGAACCCAACCACGCTCACGATGGCCGGCTGGAGGTCCTGCCCAAAAACGATGGCGGCCCGCTGGGTGTTACCAGCGAGCCGGCGCAGGGCACCGTCCAGGGTGTCACCCATGGTCCGGGCCATCGCACTGGCGGCGCCCTCTGCGTTCTCCAGGTCCCTTGCCAGGCGGCGGAGGTTGTCGCTCCCCATCTGCATGGAGGCAGCCATGGCCCGGATGCCGTCGCTGCCGAAGATGGTGGTCAGAATCATGTTGCGGGCCTGCTGGTTGAACGGTGCCAAGGCCCGCTCAAACTCGGCTACGATGTCGGACCACTGCTTCATGTTGCCCTGGGCATCATAGAGTTGGATACCCAGGTACTGGATGAGCTCGGCCGCCTCCTGCGTCGGATTAGCCAGATGCAGCATCGCCGACCGGACGGAGGTCGCCGCATCCTGCGCAGAGGCGCCGGCGTTCCGCAGGGCGGCCACGGCCGCAATGGTCTCGCCAAGCTGCTGGTTGGCGATGGCGGCCACCGGGCCGATGGATGCCAGGGCGTACACCAGGTCCCGGCCGCCCAGGGTGGTTCGGTTCATGGCCTCGGCGAAGGCGTCCGTGATGCGGCTGGCCTCGGTCAGCGGGATCCTGAACGACGACGCAGCAGCGATGACGGCCTGGGCCGCGTCAGCCTGGTCGATCATCGCTGCCGTGGCAAAATCGAGGATTTCAGGCGCCGCGGCCAGGACCTCATTCACCTCGGCACCGGCGGCTCCGAGTTCACGGTAAGCCTCAGCCAGTTCAATCGGGCCGTAGATGCCCTCCGTCGCCGCCAAGGCCTGCCGCTCCAGGGCGCCGGTGTAGTCCTCGGCGATCAGGCTGGCCTGCCGGGCGATGGCCCCGAACTCCCTGGTAGTCCCGGTGATGCCACGCAGGGCCCGCTCCGCACCGGACACGAGCCCCAGGGCACCGAGGGTCTGGAGCAGGTCGTCAACGGACTGAGAGGCCACCTGGGCCTCCTTGGCTTTCTCACGCAGGGCCGCAGCAGTCCGCCGGGTCTGCTGCTCCATCTGCCGGCTGGCCTGTTCGACCCGGCGCTCCGTCCGCTCAACCGCGGACAGGGGCACCAGCAGGCCGGTGGCCGTCTGGGCAAATCCCTGAGTGGTCCGCATAGCCGCCGCAAACGCAGCATTCAGCCGGTCGCTGGCGGCTGCTACCTGTTGTTCGGTCCGACCCAGGTTGCCAAGATCCCTACTGACACTCTGAATGGTCTGCTGGGCCTGATTGTAGGCCCTCAAGATGAGTTTGAGTTCCTGCTCCACCCTCTTACCACCTCGCCTGTCCCGGGTTGGGTACCGGCGAACCGAAGTTCGGCAGGATTTCGCGTCCTGCGCGAGAAACTTGCATGTCGGAATTCCGCCAATAGGTGGGTGTTTGTCCTATGACGGAGAAGCCACAGGTTGAGACCAGCCAGAAACCCGGCAACACGAACCAGGGGCTAACTGGCTGCCTCACTCTCTTTGCAATCTGCTCGGTCCTCATGGCCGTGTTCTTCAGTTGTTCGACCGATGACCCTTACCGAATCGGTGCAACCGCTGGGACCTCGTACGTGCCAGCGGTAGGGGAAGTCGTGCGCCTCCGCTCTCCAAGCACCGGCCAAGTGCCGGTAGCGGTCGATGAGCAGGCGTACGAAGCCCTGCTGTCGGCATCGGTCGCCAACGACCTTGACGGCATCAACGAACTTATCATCGCCGGGAAAGTCTTCATCGTAGAGAGCGGAACCCAGGTCCGCGTCCTTGATTTGGGCTTCACCCGCTCCAAGGTTCGCATCACCGATGGACCGCACGCTGGCCGTGTTGGCTGGGTTGCCACCGACTGGATTACACGTTGAGCGAAGTCACCGCCTGAGCACCCACCCCGACCCCTGCCGCTGCTTCCCATCCGGCCCCTGCTCCAGCACCCAGTCCGCCCACTTGCGCCAGGTCCGATAGGTCCGGTAGGTCTCTGGCCCGGGCAGCGGGATGTCCCGTACCCGGGCCAGTTGCCATACCGACCGCAGTTCCTGCCACAGGCCCCACAGTCGCCGCTGGTCCTCAGACCAGTCGGCTGGCGCCCCGGCAAACGGCAGTCCGTTTTCGGGGAGGGCACGGGCCAGGCTCATCCACTGAACGCTGCGGGTCAGGATCGGGAGAAAAAATCGGACGGCATGCCGTTGCGGAACTGGTACCAGGCCAGGAACAGGTCGGCCAGCCGCTCCACCTGCTCCAGCTCCTCCTCGCCGCCCGGAAAGTACGGCGAACCATCCTCCTTCACGGCGCAGGCCAGAATCTCGGCCACGGCCTGGTCCCGGCGGGCGTGCCACTCAGCCGTCTGTTGGCGCAGGTGCTGCTCCAGGGCCTCGATCTGCTCGATCTGCCGCAGCGCCTCCCGCTCCTCTTCGGTCAGCGCCGTCTGGAGCAACTCCACAATCCGCCGGCCCCGCTCCCGGATGGCCTGCTCCCGCTTGGCCTGCTCCTCCGGCGGGAGCTCGGCCACCTCCTCCGGGGTCAGCTGGTCGTAGGGGCCCTGCAGTTCCTCAGGTACGGCCTGCTGGTACTTCCGCAGGATGGCGGCCTTGCGGGCCAGAACCCGGTAGTCCAGGCCGCTGTTGGCCGCCGCCCGCTTGACCAGTTCGCCCAGCGCGTGCTCGGAGGGGTAGCCCTCCTGGATGTACTTGAACAGGGCCTGGGAGTAGGCCCGGCTGGAGATGCCCCGCTCCTTTGGCCCCATCGGCTTGAAGAAAAGCCCCGGCAGGCCGGGGATGTTGACCGGGGTGGGGTTGGACGCCACCTTCAGGTAGCGGCGCTCGATCATGTCCTGGGTCAGTTCAGCCATCGTGTCCGCCCTCCTCACTTAGCGAGGGGCGTGTTCAAAACGCCGCGTCAGGAAGGTATCACCGCGAAGGTGATACCTTTCGCAGCCACGACCGCCACACCCCTTTCCAGAAGTCCCACACCCGTCGTCGTGTCATAACAAAACTTGGCCGGCGCGGGCCGCCGCGGGTGTGGCAACGGCGGCCCTTCGGGTGGCCTGCCCTAGCCGGCGCAAAACTCATGGGCCCCCGGTTCAGCCGGGGGCCTTCTCGCTTACACCACGTAGATGACCAGGGCCCGCTCGTTCTCGGCGAGACCCTGGGTCAGGGTGATGGTCGATTCGGTCTCGGTGTAGTCGGTGCCCTTCTTGAGCACCTTGACAGACTTGGTGTTCTGCGTCTGCCGCAGGACGGCCAGGGCCACCGTCTGGTCCTCGGGGTCCTGGAAGGCCGTCTGGCTCAGGTTGAGGGCCGTCACCGGGGTGGCGGCGCCGTCGAAGACCTCGTACACCACCTTCTTGCCGTGGAACACCTTGGACCACAGGCCCTGGAAGTTGTAGGACCTGGCGTCAGGCCCGACCGGCCGCGGCTGGTTCTCGAACTTGCAGTAGTGGACGTAGTGCCCGACCAGCGGCGTGACCCCATCGTCATCGTAAGAGTTGCTGATGATGTAGATGGGGAACCGCCGGCGCGGGTCCTCCACCACGAACTGGGCCGGATCCTCGCCGCTGAGGATGGCCGCCAGCATCCGGTCGCCCTCGATGCCCTCGATGGTGATGCTGCCGGACTCACCCTGGTAGTCCGAGGTGATGGCCACAGGGCCCCGGCCGCCGAAGTTCGAGGCGCCCCGCCGCTGCACCTGATGCTCCGGCGTGTGCTGGAAGGCGGTGACGCCCGGAACCTTCTCAGCCACGGCGAAGGGGCCGAAGATCAGGGTGACTTCGGCGTTCTTGACCTCCTCGATGTAAGCCACTTACCGCTCCTCCTCCTTCCTCTCACCGACCTCGGGCGGTTTCACCACCGCCCGGGGCTAAACGGTTTCGGGGCCCCCACCTTGGGGGAAAAGAACCGCACCCCCCCGCCAACGGGCCAGAGCAAACCAAATTTTGAACCCGCACCTGCACGTCACGGTCACGCCGGTATCTCCACCTCCACCTCCCACGTCAGGAACGCGCTCTTGTAGTTCTGCTGCTGCTCATCCTGGAGCAGGTCCAGCCTGGACTCCTCCGTGAAGCGAATGAACCCGGCATCCGCCGGGCTCGGATTAGGCGTGGTGGCGTTCAGCAACCAGGTTCGCCTGGGTATCTGGCGGCCGTCGAAGTAACTGCGGAGCAGACTGGCGATGTGGGCGGCCTGGTTGAAGGTAGGGCTCTGGGTCCTGACCTCCGCCTCCACCATGAGGCGGTACCGCTTGGCCCCGGTCGGGCTCCGGGGCGTGCGTCGGCCGAAGTGCGTCACCGGCTGCGCCTGGTCATCGAGGATCCGGACCACCAGGGACGGGTACGGGCCGGCGCCTGGCTGCAGGGGGGCGTACTGGTCGTACTGGACGGTGAGGCCAAGGCCCAGGGTCTGCACCGCCTCCTCGAACGCCTTGTTGAGGCTCGCCCGGGTGTTGAGCGTGAGGACCACCCCCTGCGAAAGAAGGCGGCGGCAGGTGAGCAGATGGCACCTGCGCTAGGGAATATAGGCTGGTGAAAACCTCCACAGAAAAGGAAGTGAGAGGATGTATCCCAGAAAGCGCCGGACTTGTGGGTGCCCAGTTGAAGGGAAGCTGGTCGCCGTTAAACGAATCCCGGGGACGGTGGCCCGCCCCGGGTGTAAGGTCGGGGTCTTTGAGTGTCCCAAGTGCCACTCCCGGTGGTGGCACCCTCTGCTAGAAGGTGACCTTCATCTCCTTGCCCTGCAGTGCCAGAGCGATGGCCTCCTCGCAGGCCCGGTAGAAGAACTCCCGGATGGCCGGGATGTTCCGGCGGAAGAACCCCCGACCCTTGACCCGACTGGTCATCCCGGCCCGCCGGTTGATGCTGGTGTCCACCCCGGCGACGGTGTACTTCGACCGGATGGTCTTGCCAGCCACCCGGTACTGCCGGACCACCGTCCGGTCCCCAGGTACCACCCGCCGGCCTCCGGCGGTCTTGACCGTCCGCAGGATGCCCACGGCGAAGAGGTAACGAAGCTGCTTGCGGGTCAGCTTGCGGGGCCCCCGGGGCTGCCAGCCGAACTCCTGGTAGATGGCGTACCGGACGTTGGTCCCGATCACCCCGAGTAGGTCCTGGATGGCCGTCAGGCTCTCCCGCCGCCCTTCCGCTACAGCCTTCGGGTCCCCTCCGGCGGAGGTGTCGATCACGTCCCCGCCGATGGAGGCCCGCAGCCGGCCGGTGTCCACCGGGGTGTCCTCGGCAATCTTACCGGCGCCCCACAGGACCGTCCTGGCCACGGCCTGCCGCAGGTTGTACTCCAGAAGGTCCTGCACCCGCTCGAGTTGCTCCTGGACCTGCCTCAAGCCCTCGAACCGGATGTCGAAGAGGGTGGCCTGCGCCATGGCCCCTCACTCCTGCGCCCGCCGGCACCGAAGCAGCCAGCGCAGCACCTGGCCGCCCAGCCGCACCGGCCGAATCTCCACCGGGCGCCACGTCAGGCCGTTGTACACGATGCGGTCCCGGGCATCTACTACCGGGCGGCGGGCCCCGATCTCCACGTCGCCCAGGGAGTAGGTGCCACCGGCGGCCTGGACCTCCTCGACCGTGAGTTCCCGCACTGTCGCCGTCGTCGCCTCGTCCTCGTACTGGTCCTGCGGCGGCAGGCCCAGGGACGGGTCGCCCGGCGTGGTGCCGATGTAGCGCCGGTAGGTGATGGGCACCTCGGCGTCAGCGGCCAGGACCGCCAGGTCCTCGGCGATGGTAGCGAGGTCTCTCGGGTCCAGCACCGGCGGTCACCTCCCTACTCATCCGGCCACTCCGGCGGGTCGAACGCCCGGGTCCAGTCGACCTCGACCGTCGCGTCGGCCGGCTCCGCCATGGCCATGGCCCGGTACTGTTCGGCCATCGCCCGGCACTCCTCGGCGGTCATGGTCCGGTCAACCTGGGTCCCGTCGCTCAGGCGGTACCGAAAGTTCCTCAGCGCAGCATTCCCGGCCCGCCACAGCCAGACCTGGGCGCTGGCGAGGTTCACGTCACCGCCGCAGCGGTCCAGCAGGGCCTGCAGCGTGGCATCGTCCCAGGTGTACGGCTCAACGGTGTCCTGCACGTTTTGCCGCAGCAGTTCGAGGTCGGTCACGGCCCGTCACCTCCTGGGCCCCTTCCTCGGCAGCCGCCTGGACCGCCACCTCCGTCCGGCCGGCATCCCCGGCGGCGGTTGCCGTGGTGGCCGCGGCCTGCGACTCGACGGGGCCCGAGAGCCGGGAGAGGAGCTGGCCCAGCAGGCGGACCTGCTCATCTTGCAGAGCCACCAGCCGGGCCAGCATCTCCTCGGTGTAGGTGGTCGGCCGTCGGATGAACTCACGGCCGCTCATCGTTACGCCACCTGGCTCTTGTACACGCCCCGCCAGTCGAAGGCCTTGGCCGTGGTGACGTGGCGGACCATGTACTCATGGTCGAACTGCTCGATGCCGGCCGCGCCGCCGCCGACGAACTGCCACTCGTTCCGCTTCACGAACAGCTGCGGCTGGTCGCCGATCATCCGCAGGAAGCTGACCTCGATGCACGGCAGGTCGGTGGGGTCGGCGACCAAGTACCAGTCGTTCGGGTCGGTCAGGAACGGGGTCACTACGACCTCCGCCACGCCGCGGAGAGTGTTGATGTCCGCGAGGATCTGACCGCC
>QGUP01000293.1 GCA_003242505.1 Bacillota bacterium | reverse complement strand
CGCGCCCCTGGGGCCGCCTTCCCGGGGAAAGGGCCGGCCCCCCCCGGGCCCGGCCCGGTTTCGGGTGGCCAGGGCCCCTGGCGCCACCCAGCGGCCCGGCCAGATCCGCACCCCCGGCTGCACCTCCGCCTCCCGGGCCACCCGGGCCCCGGTACCCAGGGCCGCGCCGTGGTAGACCGCCGCGCCGGCCTCGACCCGGACCCCGTCCCCCGCGACGGCGCCCCGGATCTCCGCCCGGAGACCCACCCGGCAGCGCCGGCCCAGGACCGTCCGCTTCAGGGAGGCCGCCGGCTCCACCAGGGACCCCGCCCCCAGCACCACCCCCTCCAGGAGCCGGGCCCCCCGGCGCACCCGGCAGCCCGGCCCCAGGTAGGCGGGGCCCCGGATCTCCACCCCGGCCTCCAGGTCCACCTCCCCGTCCAGCCAGAGACCGGGGGCGACCTCCCGCCCCGGCGGCCGGAGCCTGAGCCGTCCCTCCAGGAGGTCCAGGTTGGCCTGGAGGTAGGCCTCCAGGTCGCCGATGTCCCGCCAGTAGCCTTCGGCCTCCCAGCCGTAGATGGGCGCCCCGGCGGCCAGGAGGGCAGGGAAGAGATCCCGGGCGAAGTCGAAGGGCCGGTCCCGGGGTACCTGCCGGAGCACCTCGGGCTCGAGGACGTAGATGCCGGCGCTCACCAGGTCGGTGAAGCACTCCGCCCGGGTGGGCTTCTCCAGAAACCGGCGGACCCGGCCGTCAGGGGCGGTCAGCACGGCGCCGTAAGGGGTGGGGTCGGGCACCCGGGCCACGGCCAGGGTGACCAGGCTCCCCCGCTCCCGGTGAAAGGCCAGGAGAGCGGAGAGGTTAACGTCCGTCAGGGCGTCGCCGCTCAGAACCAGAATCGGCCCCTCCGGCGCCAGGGGCAGCGCCGCCACCCCGCCGGCCGTCCCCCGGGGCTCCGGTTCCACTTCCATCCTGAGTCGCAGCCCCGGCCCCTCGCCGCTTTCGTACTCTGCCGCGATGGCCCGAGCCATGTAGCCCAGGGTGAGCCAGGCTTCCTCCACCCCAAGGGCCGCCACGCCCTCCAGGATGTAGGTCAGGAGGGGCTTGCCGCAGACCGGAACCAGCGGTTTGGGCCGATCGCAGGTCAAGGGGCGCAAGCGGCGCCCCTCGCCCCCGGCCATGATCACCACCTGCACGCCGTCAGCCTCCCTGTCCTCTCATTGCAGCGGGCTTACGGAGGGTCCTACGGTGAGGCGGAACGGAGGATCGCCAGGGCTGGCCGCCATCCCCCAGGGGCTGGCCGCCCACTCCGCCAGGACCTGCCGGTAGACCTTTTCCGTGGCCTCGGCGACCCGGTCCCAGGTGTACCGGGCCAGGACCTTGGCCCGGGCCCGGGCCGCCATCTGCCGGCTGCCAGCGGGGTCGTGGAGGGCGGCCAGGATCTGGTCCGCCAGGGAGTCGGGATGGCCGGGGAGGGCCTTGCGGCCGTCGACCCCGTGTTCGACAATCTCCGCCATCCCCCCGACGTCGGAGACCACCAGGGGGGTGCCCGCGGCCATCGCCTCCAGGGCGACGATCCCGAAAGGCTCGTAGGTGCTGGGCACCACCGCCAGGTCCGCATAGCGAAAAAGGGCCCACCGATCCCCGTCGTTCAGGAAACCGGCGAAATGGACCCGGTCCTGTAGCCCCAGGTGCCAGACCCGCTCCCGGAGTTCCCCCTCCCAGGGCCCCCGGCCGGCGATGACCAGCCGCAGGTGGGGAAACCGCTCCACCACCCGGGGCAGGGCCTCCAGCAGCACCCCCGCCCCTTTCTCCGGCACCAGCCGGCCCAGGAAGTAGATCAGGGGCCAGCCCGGCGGCGCCAGGCGTTCCCGGGGGGGCAGAGGGCCCTCGGGGTCCGGGGGCAGGTCGATGCCGTTGGGGATCACCGGCACCGACTTGTCCGCCGGCAGGCAGAAGAGACGGCGCACCTCCTCCGCCATGGCGTGGCTGCAGACGATCACCTGCCAGGCCTGGTAGGTCAGCCACCATTCGACGTCATGTATGTATTTGTGCCCGGCATGGTGTATGCCCGACATCCGGCCGTGCTCGGTGGCGTGGACCGTGGCCACCAGGGGCAGGCAAAAGCCGTGTTTGAGCACTGTCCCCGCGTAGGCGGAGAGCCAGTCGTGGGCGTGGAGGATCACCGGCTCCCGCTGGGCCCGGAGGTAGCGAATCCCCGCCTCCGCCATGGCGAAGTTGAGGTGCATGGCCCAGCCGGGGAAGTCCAGGGCGTGGCTGAGGTAGGGATGGACCCGCTGGATGCTGAGAGTGCCATTCTCTTCGTAGTCCGGGAGACCGCCGCCGGCCCGGGTGATGATGTGGACCCGCAGCCCCCGGCGGGCCAGGGCCGTGGCCAGGCCGTGGACATGCCGGGCCAGCCCCCCCTCGATCACCGGCGGGTACTCCCAGGAGAGCATGACGATGCGCATGGGCGTCTCCTCCCGCGGCTTGGCTCCAGGCCAGGGGCCGCCCGGCTGATGCGGGGGCCCCGATTAGTATGGCCTCTGCCGGCGGGTCCGCGGCGCCTCCAGAAGGGGGCTGCCCCCGGGTCGGACCCGGCGGGCACCACCGGGAAGATGGGAGGCAACCCATCGCCAGGAAGGAACTGATCCAACTGATAGAGAATCAAGAAAACGATCAAGAGAAAAAAGAAAGGAACCGGGGCCTTGCCCGGTTCCTTCCCTGCCGGGGTTTCGGAGCCAGTCGGCCTGCTCCCGCCCGGCCCTCGCGGTCGGTCCATGCGCCTTCCTTCGTGGGCTATGCGGGCGGTCTATGCCCCTTCCTTGGCCGCCTCCATCTGGGCCCCGAACTTCTCCTTGAAAGCCGTCGGCGACAGGGGCGGCCGGCCCAGGTACCCCTCGGGGTCCTGGATGTCGGCCTCCGTCGCGCCGGTCTGCCTGGCAAAGATCCAGGTCGGGGTCCCCTTGACGGACCGGCCGTGGGGCTCCACCGAGGCCCGGGAGTACTTGAGGCCAATCTTGAGCAGGTCTTCCATCTCGAAGACCAGGTTCTCCGGGTTGACCTTGCAGAGCTCGAACTCGTTGGCCATGACCAGGGAGTCGAAGGGACAGGCCTCGACGCAGAGGTTGCAGAGCATGCACCGGCTCATGTCGATGGCGAACCGGTCCAGCTCCTTCTTCTTCGTCTCCTTATTCTGGTGCCACTCGATGTGGATGACGTTCACCGGGCAGGCCTCCGCGCACTGCATGCACGCGGTGCACTTGTACTCGCCGGTGAGCAGGTTGGTCTTCAGAACCGGGATGCCGCGGAACCAGTCCGGCACCTCCGGGCGCTCTTCCGGGTACTGGACCGTCACGGGCTCCTCGAAGACCATCTCCCGGAAGGTAATCGCCAGGCCCTTCACCAGGGACTTACCGGTCCGGAAGGCTTCCGTGACGAGGTTCAACGCTGTCTCCTCCTTCGGGGAACCATCGACCCCTACGGTACTCGGGCGATCCACACCGACTTCTTTGCCGACTCATTTCATTGTAAACGCAGCGTGGTCCATTTCACAAGGGGGATTCCGCGGCCCACCGGCTCCACCGTGGGGCGCCGCTCCCGGCCGAACTGGTCCTGGGCACCGGCAGGGATGTAAGGACGGCCCGGCGGCCCGGCAGCCGGCCGCCCGGGACCAGGAGGAGGTAGGAAGCATGCGGAGAACCGGCGGCAGGTTGTGGGCGCCGGTGGGGCTGGCGCTGTTGTTCACGTTGCTGATGGGCGGGTGCCTCGAGAGCACCCGCAGCCCGGAGACCCCGGTGGCGGCACCTCCCGCGGTGGCATCGACGACCCAGGAGACCGCCGCCCCGGTGGCAC
>QGUP01000292.1 GCA_003242505.1 Bacillota bacterium | reverse complement strand
GCGGGCGGCCGGGCGGGGCCCCCCCGGCGGAAAAGGGGGCGGGCCGCCCCCCTCCGCCCCCCGCCGCTCCCAGGGGGTTGTCCTCTGCAGCGGCGATCCGCCGCAGCCGCAGCTGCCCGCTGCAGCCGCAGTCATCCTCCGCAGCCGCAGCCCCCGCCGGAGCCGCAGCCGCCGCCGCTGGTGCCGCAAGCGCCCCGGATCTTGGGGGCGTCCTCCCCGGTGATCGGGTAGGTGATCACCCGGTTCAGTTCGTCCATGAACCGGTCCAGTTCCTCCCGGGCCTTCCAGAGGGCCTGGATCTTCGGATGGGAGTTGAACTTCTCCTCGATCTCCAGGAAGGCCTGGATCCGGCGCTCCTGCTCCTCCCGGGGCAGGTAGCGGCTGAACTTCACCGCCCGCTTCCGGGCCTCGTAGAGCCGGACGATCTCCACGGCCTCGTCGTCCGCCAGCACCGCGTCCTCGGCCTCCCGGAACCGGCGGATCGGCTCCGCCTCCTCCAGGGCCTCGGCCAGCTGGCGGGCCAGAAGCCAGATGTCGGTCTTGGTCTTCACCGCTGTAGCCACCCCCCGCCCTCCTTTCCGCTGGGGGCCGCGCCTTCTCACCTAGACCCCGGCCACCTGAGGCACCAGGGCCTCGCCTTCCAGGGTCCAGGTGTTGGCCTTGACGATCCGGACCGGGACCAGCTGCCGGATGAGCTCGGCGCCGCCGGGGAAGGTGACCAGCTTGTTCCCCCGGGTCCGGCCGTAGAGGATGCCTTGCTTGCCCTTGTCAAAGCCCTCCACCAGCACCTCTTCCACCTTGCCGACCATCGCCCGGTTCTTCTCCAGGCTGATCCGGTTCTGGACCTCCATCAGCCGGTGGAGCCGCTCCTTCTTCACTTCCTGGGGCAGCTGGTCCGGGTACCGGGCCGCCTCGGTGCCCGCCCGGGGGGAGTACATGAACATGAAGGCCGCATCGTACCCGACCTCCTCCACCAGGTCCAGGGTCTGGCGGAAGTCCTCCTCGGTCTCCCCCGGGAAGCCGACGATGATGTCGGTGGTGATCACCGCGTGGGGAATCAGCTCCCGGATCCGGCGGACGAGGTCGAGGTACTGCCGCCGGTTGTAGCTCCGGCGCATGCGCCGGAGCACCGCGTCGGAACCGGACTGGACCGGCAGGTGGAACCACTCGCAGACCTTCTCGGCCCGGGCGATGGCCTCGATCATGTGAGGCTTGAAGTCCTTGGGATGGTTGGTGGTGAACCGGATCCGCTCGATGCCCGGGCTGTTCTGGTCCAGGAGGGTGATGAGCTGGGCGAAGTCCGTAAAGCCCAGGTCCTTGCCGTAGGCGTTGACGTTCTGCCCGAGGAGGGTGACCTCCTTGTAGCCCAGCCGGCCGAGCTCCTGGACCTCCCGGAGGATGTGCTCCGGCAGGCGGCTGCGCTCCCGGCCCCGGGTCTGGGGAACGATGCAGTAGGTGCACTTCTTGTCGCAGCCGTACATGATGGTGACCCAGGCCTTCAGGTCCCCTTCCCGGGCAACGGGCAGGTCCTCGGGAATCCCCTCGGGGCCCATGGAGTCCCAGACGTCCACCACCGTCTCCCGGGTGTTCCGGGCCCGTTCCACCAGTTCCGGAAGTTTATGGATGTTATGGGTGCCAAAGATCAGGTCCAGGTAGGGGAACATCCGCAGGAGCCGCTCGGTCTGCCCCTCCACCTGGGGGACGCAGCCGCAGACCCCGATGATCATGTCCGGGTTCTTGTACTTGAGGGGCTTCAGCTGGCCGATCCGGCCCAGGGCGTGCTCCACCGCGGTCTCCCGGACCGCGCAGGTGTTGAAGAGGAGCACGTCGGCCTCCTCGGGCCCCGCCGCCCGGACGTAGCCCATCCGCTGCAGGATCCCGTACATGATCTCGGTATCATGCTCGTTCATCTGGCAGCCATAGGTTTCGATGTGCACCTTCGGCGGGGGGTCGATGCCGACCCGCCGGCCGTGGATCCGCCAGGCCGCCTCGGGGTCCACCTGCCAGCCCCGGGCCTCCTGGGCGTCCAGGTGGGTAAAGCCCCCCACCGCGTCCTGCTCCGTCGCGATGCGACCTGTATGGGAAGCCGCCGTCTCCTGGGAGACGACGGGCAGAACCATCTCCTCACCCAGTTCCCGCTTCACCCAGGCGATGACCTCTTCGTCGCTGATGCCTGTCCTCTTGACGTCGCTCACGGTCCCCCTCCTCTCCGGGACCCAGTGCCGCGGATCACCGCTGATTATAACATCTTCGCCGGAAGAGCGAAACCGTGGGCCCTGGAGCCAGCACGGGGGGCGCCCCCAGAGGAGCGAGGGGCGCGCCCCCCGCAGGAGCAAGCGGCGCGCTCACCGGGCCAACAAGAGGGGCGCCCCTACAGCAGTACGAGGGGGCGCCCCCGCAGCAGTGGGAGGGGGCGCCCCCAGGGGGCGTCGGACCGGATCCCGGGTAGGCGGATGCCGGCGGCCCGACGCCGGAACCCGACCTCCGGAACCCGGCTTCGGGGCACTGCCGGTCGCCGGGCCCGCCGGCTGCCGGCGCCGGTTACAGGGCAAAGGTCCCCGTCTCGGTCTGGATGATCTGCAGGACCCGCTCCTCCTCCCCGGTCATGGCGTTGACGTAGACCAGGTAGGCCTCGTCCCCCATCCGGACCCGGAACTCGTAGGCCAGGATCTCCCCGGTTCCCGGGGCGTCGGGGATGAGGGCGAGCCGGCTCTCCTCCACCTCCACCGCGGGGTTGAGGGCGAGGGCGGCCTCCTCCACGCTCACCGCCGGCGCCGCCGGGGGCCGGGGCCGGTGGCTGAGGAGGTAAGGGGTGGCGTCCACCCCGACCACCTCGCCGGTGTCCAGGGCCACCTTCACCCGGATCTGGTCCGGGTAGACCCGGACCTCCCCTTCCTGCAGCACGTACTGGATGGTGGCCTCCCCCTCCGCTACCTCGGCGTAGACCGGCTCCATCCCCGGGTACCCCACCGCCGCCAGGTAGGCCTGCCCCCGCTGCCGGGCCTGCTCCAGGGTTAGGACCGGCTCCCCGGCGGCCCGGTCCTGTATGAGGTGGACCAGGTGGCCGCCGGCCCTGGCCACCTCCACCGTCAGGGTGCCGCCGGCGCCGGCCCCCGGGCTCCCCGGCCCCTCACCGCCGGCGGGGGAAGCCCCCGGGCCGGGCGCCGCCGCGCCGGCCGCCGGCGCCAGGGTGAAGACCCAGGTGGGGATGCTCCCGCCGGACTCGCTCACCCCGGTGACCTGCCACCGGTCCCGGTCCGGCAGGTACCGGGCGAGCCGGGCCTCGGCTCCGGCCTGATCGACCTCCGGCCCCCCGAAGACCTGCTGCCGGTTCCCCACGTGATCGGAGAAGGGCCCGTCGTAGACGAAGGCCGGCAACTGCTCCATCGTCCCGCCCATGGCCTCCAGCCCGCCCGGGACCTGGTGCATGGGGCTCTGGGGGTCAGCGCTGGCCTTGCCCCGGGCCCAGGCCCCCCGGAAGAGGTCCCCGAGCCCCATCCGCACCGGGGGGTGCCACCGGAAGCCGTCCGCGGCCATCCGGGCCGCGGCCTCCTGGAGGGCGGCGCTCACCTCCGCCGCCTGAGCCCGAAGCTGGGCGACCCGCTCCCGCTCCTCCCGGGACATGGACCGGCCCGCAGCCTCCTTCTGGCCCAGGGCGTAGGCGAAGTCCCCCACCTGGGCGAGGAACTTCCCCGTCGCCGCGCTCACCGGGGTCGGCAGGGGCAGCCCGGTGAAGTGGGCCACCGCCTGCTCCGCGTGCCGGCGGACCTCGCCCATGTAATGGAGGTTCTGCGGGGCGAAACCGGTGAGAGCCCCTTTCCCCAGGAGAATCTA
>QGUP01000291.1 GCA_003242505.1 Bacillota bacterium | reverse complement strand
CCCCTTTATTCTGGGGGGCGGGGAGATGTTTAAAAGACAAATCCCCAGCCCGGGCCCCCCGCCCCCCCCCAGGGGGGGCCCCCGGGGGTCCGGGCCCCCGTCGGCCCCCCCCCCCCCCGGCCCCGGGGCCCCGGGCCCCCCCCCGGCCGCGGGGGGGCAGGGGCCCCCCCCACCCCCGGGCCCCGCCAGGGAAACAGCACCGCCGCGCCGTAGAGCCCCGCCAGCCCCTCCCGGTCCACAAACAGCATCCCTGTGCCCACGGGCTGCCCGTCCCACTCGGCGAGGTAAAGGCGCAGCCGCTCCCCGGGAGAAAGCCGCTCGCCCACTCCGGCGTAGGCCTCCCGAAGGGGCGGCTGCAGCTCCGCCGGCACCCCGAGGGCCGAGAGCAGCAGGTCCGCCCAGTCGGCCTCGGCTCCCGCGGGCAGGGCCCAGACCCGGGCCTCCGGGGGGACCGGCCGCGGGTCAGGGGCCGGCGCCCCGGGGGCCATGCCCAGCACCACCTGCCGCTCCCGGAGGGCCAGGCCCCGGGGCCGCCAGCGTCCGGCGGCGGGGGTCACCAGGAAACAGGGGAGCCGGTCCCGGGCCTCCAGCCAGGCCGCGGCCCTGGCCGCGCCGGCCGGGTCCGGCTCGGCCAGGGGAACCGCGTAGTTGAAGAGGGGCCACCGGAGCCGGGGATGGGCCACCAGCAGCCACCCCGGCCATTCCGCCACCTCCGCGCCGAGAAGCCGTTGAAACCAGGCCCGGTGGCCCTCGCCCTGCCGGACGGCCGCCCGGGTGGCAGCCCGGGGGTCGTTGAACTCGCCAGCGGCATCCCACATGGCGGACATGGCAGCCCATCGCCCTCCTTGCAACATCCGGTGCGGAACCTGCGGTGCCGCGAGCCCCTTCACCACCTGCTTCACCGCCTGCGGTGCCGCAGGCCCCTTCACCACCTGCTTCGCCACCTGCGGTGCCGTACAGCCTCGCTGCAGCCTGCGCCGCCGTAACCTGGCGAAGACGTGCTTCGTCTAACCAGTGAAGTATTCGCCAGGAGGGATGTTAATTATGTTTAAGGGTGTTCGCTGGCTCCCGGCCCTCATCCTCGCCAGTGTCCTCTTCCTGGTGTCCGGGGCTTCTCCCATCGCACCGGGGAACCAGGCCCTGGCGGCGCCCCCGGCGGAGGCAGAGCAGAAGTCCATTTCGGTCACCGGCCGGGCGGTCCTCGAGGTCGCCCCGGACACGGCCCAGATCACCCTCGGGGTGAGCGAGGTGGCCCCGACCGCCGCCGAGTCGTACAGCCGCGCCGCCGGCACGATGCAGCGGCTGGTGGCGGCCATCCGGGAGCAGGGGATCGCCGAGTCCGGGATCCGGACCAGCGGCCTTTCCATCTACCCGGAGTACGAGTGGAGCAAGGAAGAGCGACGGCTCGTGGGGTACCGGACCACCGCCACGGTCACCGTCACCACCCGGAACCTGGACCGGGTGGGGGCGATCATCGACGCCGCGGTGGCCGCGGGGGCGAATGAGGTCCAGGGCATCCAGTTCCTGGTCCGGGACGAGGCCCGGCACCTCGACGCGGCCCTGGAGCAGGCGGTGGCCGACGCCAAGCACAAAGCCGAACGGGTAGCCAGGGCCCTGGGGGTCAAGGTGGGCCGGCCGGTGCAGGTCCAGATTCACGATACGGGCTCCTCCATGCCCATCCTGGTAAAGGAAGCGGCGATGGCTGCCGACGTCGCCGGCCGGGCGGGAATGCCGGTCCTCCCCGGGACCAGCCGCTACCAGGTGGAGGTCCAGGTGGTCTTCAGCCTGGAGTAGCCGGCCAGGGGACCATCGGTCCGAATGTGGGCGGCAGGAGCCGCCGGGGCCCGCGGGCTCAGCCCGCGGGCCCCGTTCTTTCCTTACTCCTATCCTTACGCCTACGGCAACTCCGACTCCGCCATCCTCGGGCCGCCATCCTCGGGCCAGCTGCGTGGTCGCCTGGACCGGCCTCAGGCCGTCTCGGCGCCCTTTTCACGGGCGGCCGGCGTAGAAGTCCACCACCGCATCGGCGATGGCCGCCGCGGCCCGGCGCTGCCCGTCGGGGCTCGCCAGAAGCTTCGCCTCGTCCGGGTGGCTGAGGAAGGCCAGTTCCACCAGCACCGCCGGCGCGTCGGTGAACTTGATGACGTAGAACATCTCCTCCCGGACGCCCCGGTCCGGCCGGCCCAGGGCGGCCACCAGCCGGCTCTGGATGAGGCTCGCGAGGTACTGGCTCCGGGGGGCGTTCAGGTTGTCCTGGCTGTAGTAGACCTCGGTCCCCTGGTGGCTGGGGCCGCCGGCGTTGGCGTGGATGGAGATGAAGAGGTCGACCCCGGACTCGTTCGCCAGCACCGTCCGGTAGTGGAGGTCCGCCCGGGTGCGGTTACTCAGTTCTGCCGGCACCGGGGCTTCCGGCGGCAGGGGGCGCCGGTCGTCGCTCCGGGTGAGGAGCACCTCCGCTCCCCGCCGCTCCAGTTCCTCCTTGAGAAGCAGGGCCACCTGCAGGTTGATGTCCTTCTCCTGCAAGCCCAGGGCCCGGTTGACCGCCCCGGTGTCGTCGCCGCCGTGGCCCGGGTCCACGAGGATCCGCTTGCCCTGGAGCCCCGGGCCGTAGAACCAGACCTCAAACCCTCCCGGCACCTGCTTCACCGCGTAGGGCCGGGCCGAAGGGATGTGGAACCGGAGATGCCCCGTCTCGGTCTGCTCCACCCAGACCCCCGGGGGCAGAGGGACTGCCGCCAGTGTGGCGCCGGGGAGGTCCACCCGGACGTCCTCCCCCACATGGTCCGCCCGGGGTCGGACGGCTCCGGCTACCTGGAACCGGTAGACCTCCCCGTCGCCCTCGGTCCGGGTCTCCACCCCCAGGACCCGGGGCCGGAACTCCAGCACCAGCCGCCCCGGGGTCTGCTCCCGGACGGAGAAGGCCGGCGGCGCGTGGAACCGCACCAGGACCCCGGCCGGGGTCACGGCGAGGTCCCGGACCCCGTGGGCCTCCACCGGGAGGTGGGCCACCGGCTCAGAGGGGTCCGGGAGGCGGATGAGCAGCCCCCCGGGGGCCTCGCTGTCCACTTGGGCCCCCTGGAGGTCGCCGGTCAGTTCCAGCCGAAGGATCCCGGGGCCGGCGGAGTGGAGCCGCACTCCCTCGACCCGGGCGCTGTGATCCGCCACCAGGGCGGTGTACGCTCCGGCCACCCAGCCCCTGCGGCCGTCCTTCAGCGCCACCTCCAGCCAGTCCCCCTGCCGGCCCAGGACCTTCAGGGCGGTCCCCTGGGGAAGCACCGCCTGGACACTGTGGTTCAGCCCGGGCCCGGTGCGGAGGTTGAGGCCGTCGGGGTCGCTCACCACCCGGACGGGGAGGAAGCCGATGTACCACTCCTCCTCCGACAGGGTGTAGAGGGGCGCCCGGGCCCACTCCGCCCCCTTGTCCTGGAGGAGCACCTGGGAGCCGGGAATCCACCCCCGGGCGCCCCGGACGGTCTCCACCAGCACCCAGCCCTCGGCGGCCCCCAGGTAGGTCAGCGGCTCCCCGGCCCGGGCCGTGTCCACGGGCCCGTAGGCCGGGTGCCGGCCCAGCCGCACCGGCTCCCCGCCGCCCACCAGGGTCACCTGCTTGGGCAGCTCCGGCAGGGTGGCCCCGGGCGCCGCCGGGGCCCCCGGCGCGCCCGGCCCGGGGGCCGGTCCAGCACCCGGGGAAGGAGCGGGGGCCGGGGGCGAGACCGCCAGCCAGTCCGGAGGTCCGCCGTCCGGCGCCGGCGGCGCCTCGGGCTGGGTCGGGGAGGGACCGGGGGCGGCGGGCTCCGGGGCGGGGGCGGGGGCCGGAGCCGGCCTCAGTTCAGCCCGGACG
>QGUP01000290.1 GCA_003242505.1 Bacillota bacterium | reverse complement strand
CCCAGTTTCCGGCCCGCCGGGTGACGGTCAACCTGGCCCCCGCGGCCCTGCCCAAGGAAGGGGCGGGCTTCGACCTGGCCATCGCCCTGGGGGTGCTGGCGGCCACCGGGCAGATCCCCGCCGGCCGGCTGGAGGGGCTGGCGGTGGCCGGGGAGCTCTCCCTGGACGGCACTCTGCGGCCGGTGCGGGCGGCCCTGGCCATGGCCGTGGCGGCCCGGCAGGAGGGGTGCCGGGGGCTCTTGACCGCGGCGGAGTCGGCTCCGGAGGCTGCCCTGGCCGGCTTTCCCGTCTACCCGGTCCGCACCCTGGCGGAGGCGATCCGCTGGCTCCGGGGGGAGATGGAGCTGGCCCCGGCCCCGCCGGCGGGGGACCGGGAGGAGGCCGGCGGCTGGGTGGACCTGGCGGAGGTCCGGGGGCAGCCGGTGGCTCGGCGGGCGCTGGAGATCGCGGCGGCCGGGGGGCACAACCTGCTGATGGTCGGCCCACCCGGGGTGGGGAAGAGCCTCCTGGCCCGGGCCCTCCCCGGCCTCCTGCCGCCTCTCACCCTGGAAGAGTCCCTGGAGGTGACCGGGATCTACAGCGCTGCCGGGCTGACCGGCGGCGAGCGGATCACCCGGCCTCCCTTCCGGGCCCCCCACCACAGCGCCAGCCGGGCGGCTCTCCTGGGGGGCGGGAACCCGCCCGGTCCGGGGGAACTCTCCCTGGCCCACCGGGGGGTGCTCTTCCTGGACGAGTTGCCGGAGTTCGGCCGGGACGTGCTGGAGGCCCTCCGCCAGCCCCTGGAGGAAGGGGTGGTGCGGATGGCCCGGGCCGGGTGGCGCCTCACCTTCCCCGCCCGGGTCCAGCTGGTGGCGGCGGCCAACCCGTGCCCCTGCGGCTACCTGGGCGACAGCCGGCAGCCCTGCACCTGTCCCCCCGGCGCCGCCACCCGGTATCGGGAGCGGCTCTCGGGACCTCTCCTGGACCGGTTCGACCTCCAGGTCTGGGTCGGGTGGGTGCCCCCGGAGGAGTGGGCCCGGACCCCCGGGGAGGAGACCGCCCGGGTGGCCGCCCGGGTCCGGGCGGCCCGGGAGCGGCAGCGCCGCCGGCAGGCCCGGTGGCAGGCCCGGGGCGGCGCCGGGGCGCCCCGCCCCCGGGACCTCTACCGGGCCATGGCCCTGGAGCAGGCCGGGGCCGCGGTGCTGGAGCAGGCGGCGGAGCGGCTCCGGCTCAGCCTCCGGGGCCGGGACCGGGTCCTCCGGGTGGCCCGCACCATCGCGGACCTGGGCGGATCGGAGACCGTCGGCGCTGCCCACGTGGCCGAGGCCCTGCAGTACCGGCTCCCCCCGGCGGAGCTCTCCGGGGCGCTGGCGGGTCTGTCTCGCTCTTTCCACGGATCGCCCCTTCGGGTATAATCTGTTGTTGAAATGCCCCCCGGGGCTGGGAGCCCCGCCCAAGGGAGGCTGGATGGAGCCTTGGAAGCGGTGCTGGCCTCGCCGGTGGTGGATCAGGTCCTGGGCTGGTGCCTCCGCCGCCTCGACGAGCTGGTGGACGAGGTGGCCCGGATCGCGGAGATTCCGGCTCCCACCGGAGCAGAAGCCCGGCGGGCCGCCTATGTGGCCGAGCGGATGCGGCAGTGCGGCCTGACCGGGGTGGAGACCGACCCGGTGGGCAATGTCCTGGGGCGGGTCCTCCCTCCGGCGGGGACGGGCCAGCCCCGGATTCTGCTGGCGGCCCATCTGGACACGGTCTTTCCCGAGGAGACGCCCCTGGAGATCCGCCGGGACGGCGACCTGCTCCGGGGGCCCGGGGTGGGGGACAACGCCGCGGGCCTGGCCGGGCTCCTCGGCGCCGGGCGGCTCCTGGTGGAGCTGGCGGACCGGCTCCGGGGTGAGGTGATCCTCGCGGCCACCGTCGGCGAGGAAGGGCTCGGGAACCTCCGGGGGATGCGGGCCCTGATGGAGCGGTACGGCGATACCGTGGATTACGTCCTGGCCCTGGACGGCACCCTGGGCGGGATGGTCCGCCAGGCGGTGGGCAGCCGGCGGCTCCGGCTGCGGGTCCTGGCAGAGGGCGGCCACTCCTGGGGTGCCTTCGGGGCCCCCAGCGCGATCCACAGCCTCTGCCGCATGGTGGCCGCCATCGCGGACCTGTCGGTGCCCGAAAACCCCAAGACCACCTACAACGTGGGCCTCATCCGGGGCGGCACCTCCGTCAACACCATTGCCCCGGAGGCCGAGGCGGTGCTGGACCTCCGGTCCGTCGACCCCGGGGAACTCGACCGGCTGGAGCGCCGGGTGCGGCGGTCCGTGGCGGCGGTGGCAGCCCGGGACGGGGTGCGGGTCGAGGTGGAGCTGCTGGGGGAGCGGCCCGCAGGGGAGGTGCCGGAAAGCCACCCCCTCTGCCAGGTGGTCCGGGCGGTCCATCGCCGGCTGGGCATCCAGACCCGGGTCTACCCCTCGAGCACCGACGGCAACATCCCCCTCAGCATGGGGATCCCGGCGGTGACCATCGGGGTGACCGTGGGGGCCAACGGCCACCGGGTGGACGAGTACATCGAGACCCGGCCCCTGGCCCGGGGAGTGGCCCAGGTGGTGCTGGCGGTCCTGGCCCTGCAGGAGGTGCCCCTGCCCCCGCCCGGTCGCCGCCGGTCTGTCGCCGGCTGAAGGGAGTGGAGCCGTGGTTACCCAGTGGGTGGCCCTTTCCTTCCAGGTCCGGCGGGCGGAACTGGTGCGGCGGATGGCGGCGGGCCTCACGCCCAGGCCGGAGGAACTGAGCGACGCCGCCCTGGCCCGGGCCAGGGCGGCGCTGGAGCGCGTGACCGCCCTGGGCGGCCGGGTGGTGACCTACGGCGCGGCGGAGTATCCCGGGTGGCTGCGGCATATCCCCGATCCGCCGGCCATTCTCTATTGTGTCGGACCCCTCAGGCTGGACCGGGAGCCGGCGGTGGCGGTGGTCGGCTCCCGCCGGCCCTCCCGGTACGGGCTGCGGATGGCGGCCCTTTTGGGCAGCGAACTGGCCGCCGCCGGGGTGACGGTGGTGAGCGGCCTGGCCCTGGGGGTGGACGGCGCCGCCCAGCGGGCCGCCCTGGAGGCCGGCGGCGCCACCTGTGCGGTCCTGGGTTGCGGCATCGACGTGGTCTATCCCCCCGGGCAGCGGCAGCTGTACCAGGAGGTCGCCCGGCGGGGACTGCTGGTGAGCGAATACCCCCCGGGGACGCCGCCCCTCAAGCACCACTTCCCGGAGCGGAACCGGATCATCAGCGGCCTCTGCCGGGGCGTGGTGGTCGTGGAGGGGGATCCCCGGTCCGGCAGCCTGATCACCGCCCACCACGCCCTGGCCCAGGGGCGGGAGGTCTGCGCGGTCCCCGGGGAGGTAGGGAACCCCCTGGCCGAGGGGCCCCTGCGGCTGATCCAGGACGGCGCCTGGCTGGTGACCAGCGGCGCCGATGTGCTGGCCGCCCTGGGGATCGCCCCGGCGGGGGCGGCCGGAGACCGGGACGGGGCGGGCGCGGCCGCAGCAGCCGGCTTGCCCCCCGAGGTGGCGGGGCACCCGGCCTGCCGGGCGATCCTGGCGGCCCTGGAGCCCGGTCCGGCGCCTGTCGAGGCCCTGGCCGCCCGGACCGGGCTGGAGCCGCCGGACCTCCTGGCCGGCCTCTCGATCCTGGAACTGGCGGGCGCGGTGGGTCGGCTCCCCGACGGTTCCATTCATAGAATCAAACGGAGCGGTGGAGGATAACCCCGCAGCGGCCCAACTGGGAGAACTGGAGGGTCAGGTGTGTCCAAGGCGCTGATTATTGTGGAATCGCCGGCCAAGGCCAAGACCATCGAGAAGTTCCTCGGACGCCAGTACATGGTGCGGGCC
>QGUP01000289.1 GCA_003242505.1 Bacillota bacterium | reverse complement strand
GGACGAGGCGACGATGCTCTACAGCGGCGAGCGGGTGGGCGCCGGGGGCGACCCGGTGGACGTCGCGGTGGTCCCCCTGGAGGGGACCAACCTGGTGGCCAAGGGGCTGCCCGGGGCCATCGCGGTGGTGGCGGTAGCGCCCCGGGGGTGCCTTCTCCACGCGCCGGACATGTATATGGAGAAGATCGCGGTGGGCCCCCAGGCCGCGGGGTGCATCGACATCACCGCGTCGGTGACGGCCAACCTGCGGTGGGTGGCCCGGGCGAAGAACAAGGACGTCAGCGACCTGACGGTGGTGATCCTGGACCGGGAGCGGCACCGGAAGATCATCCAGGAGTGCCGGGAGGCCGGGGCCCGGATCAAGCTGATCAGCGACGGCGACGTGGCCCCGGCGGTGGCGGCCTGCATCGAGGACACGGGGGTGGACATGCTCCTGGGGATCGGCGGCGCCCCGGAGGGGGTGCTGGCCGCGGCGGCGCTGAAGTGCCTGGGCGGGGACATGCAGGCCCGGCTGCGGCCTGAGAACGAGGAGGAACTGGCCCGGATGCAGGCGATGGGCATCAAGGACCCGGACCAGGTGCTGCTCCTCGACGACCTCTGCAAGGGGGACGACGTGATCTTTGCCGCCACCGGCATCACCGACGGCGACCTCCTGCGGGGGGTGCGGTACTTTGGCCAGGGCAGGATGGCCCGGACCCACTCGGTGGTGATGCGCTCCAAGACCGGGACGGTCCGGTTCATCGAGGCGACCCACCGGCTGGAGCGGAAGCCCCAGTTTGCCCGGGTGGGGGAGTGAGGGGCCGGGCAGGGATCGCCAGGGCGGCCGCGCCCAGGGATAGCCGGGGCGGCTGCGGGCCAACCTCCTAGGTGTAACCCCCTATGCGAGGTGAACGGCCCCTTGAGCATGTCGGAACTGGTGCAGATGCCCCTCTCGGAACTGCAGTCCGTGGCCCGCAGCCTGGCCATCCACCGTTTCCACACCCTGCGGAAGCGGGAGCTGGTCTGGGAGATCATGAAGGCCCGGGCCCAGCGGGAAGGGTGGGCCCTGGTGGAGGGGACCCTGGAGATCCTGCCGGAGGGATACGGGTTTCTGCGCCCCCTCGGGTACCTGCCGAGCCCGGAGGACATCTACGTCTCGCCCTCCCAGATCCGCCGCTTTGACCTGCGCACCGGCGACTACGTGGCGGGCACCGCCCGGCTGCCCCGGGAAGGGGAGCGGAACTACGCCCTGCTCCGGGTGGAGAGCGTCAACGGCGCACCCCCGGAGGCCTGCTGCCAGCGGATCCCCTTTGACAACCGGACCCCCGTCTACCCCCAGCAGCGGCTGCGGATGGAGATCCCCGGCGGGGAGGTCTCCACCCGGCTCCTGGACTTCATCGCTCCCATCGGCAAGGGGCAGCGGGGGCTGATCGTCTCCCCGCCCAAGGCCGGCAAGACCATGCTGCTGAAGCACATCGCCCACAGCCTGGTCCAGAACCACCCGGAGATCGAACTGATGGTCCTCCTCATCGACGAGCGGCCGGAAGAAGTGACGGACATGCAGCGGTCCGTCCGGGGGGAGGTGATCGCCTCCACCTTTGACGAGCAGCCCGAGCACCACGTCAAGGTGGCCGAGCTGGTGCTGGAGCGGGCCAAGCGGCTGGTGGAACAGGGCCGGGACGTGGTGATCCTCCTGGACAGCATCACCCGCCTCACCCGGGCCTACAACCTGGTGATCCCGCCCAGCGGCCGGACCCTTTCGGGGGGCATGGACCCCTCGGCCTTCCACAAGCCCAAGCGGTTTTTCGGCGCCGCCCGGGCCCTGGAGGAAGGGGGCAGCCTCACCATCCTGGCCACGGCTCTGGTGGACACCGGCAGCCGGCTCGACGAGGTGATCTACGAGGAGTTCAAGGGCACCGGCAACATGGAGATCCACCTGGACCGGAAGCTGGCGGAGCGCCGGATCTTCCCGGCCATCGACGTCAAGCGCTCCGGCACCCGGAAGGAGGAACTGCTGCTGCCGCCGGAGGAACTGGAGACGGTCTGGGCCCTGCGCCGGGCCCTGGCGCCCCTGGGCAACGTGGAGGCGACGGAGTGGCTGATCGGCCGGGTCCGGAAGGCGGAGCGGAACCACCTGTTCCTGGCGGCCGCGGCGAAGGAGCTGCAACAAGGGTAGTCCCGGGGGCCTGTGGCGCGAGCCGCCGGGGCGGTGGCAACCCCGGGGTCTACCCGGCGCCCTGTCCACATAGACCTGCTGTGTGCCGCTGTACCCGGGCGGCTCCGGCCGCGGCAGGGGATGCGGCCCGCAGGGGGGACAGGGGATTGCGGTGGCCAAGGCGGGTCCACAGGTGGCGAGGGGCACAGGGGCTCCGGCGGCTGTCCCAGGGGCTCGGGCGGCTCTGGCCCTGGTGGTGGCTGGTGCCGGCCCTGGTGCTTGCGATGGCCCTGGGGTGGTGGACCGGGGCCCGGGCGGCCGCCGGCCGGGGGGACAGGCAGGCCGCGGGTGACCCCGGAGGCACCGGGGGAGCGGCCGCGGCGGAGGCCCCAGGGGCTGGGCCGGCGGTCCCGGCCCTGGCGCCGCTGCCGCCGGCCAAGCCGCCGCAGCCCGCCAGCCGGGGCGGGGCTCCCGGCCACCGGACCGGGGGCCGCCCCGGCGAGACCCACGTGGTGCGGCAGGGGGAGACCCTCTACGGCATCGCCCGGCAGTACGGCCTCACCCCGGACGTCCTGATGGCGGTCAACGGCCTGCAGGACGAGCGGATCTACGTGGGTCAGGTACTGGTGGTGGACGGGCAGATCCGGCACGAGGTCCAGGTCGGGGAGACCGCCTGGGAGATCGCCCAGCGGTACGGGGTGACCCTGGCGGCCCTGGCCGGGGTCAACCCCGACGTTCCGGACCTGGGGCGGCTCCAGGCCGGCCAGGTGCTCCTGCTCCCCCGGGGGGCCCGGCCGGGGGCCCGGGGCTCCGGGCCGGAGCCGGACCGGGCGGTGCTGGCTGCCCTGGCCCGGCCGGGGACCTTTGTCTGGCCGGCCCAGGGGAGCATCTCCGACGGCTACGGTTACCGCATCCACCCCTTGACCGGCCGCCAGGCCTTTCACACGGGGATCGACATCGCCGCGGACGCGGGGACGCCCATCCGGGCCGCCCGGGCCGGGACCGTGGGGTTTGCCGGGTGGCTCCACGGCTACGGCAACACGGTGATCCTGGACCACCCGGACGGCACCCGCACCCTCTACGCCCACGCTTCCCGCCTGGAGGTCCGGGAGGGGAAGCGGGTGGCCCAGGGAGAGGTCATCGCCCGGGTGGGGTCCACCGGGAACAGCACGGGCCCTCATCTGCACTTCGAAATCATCGCTGGAAGACCCATCGATCCGGAGCCTTATTTGCCCTGACCGGTTTCCAGTTCCGCCTTTCTGTGCTAAAATTTGTGTCTGTAAAGGTTTGGGTTGTCACGCTCTTGCAGGGTGCTACGGTCAACCGGACGACGATGGTCGCCAACTCGGTGGTCGCCGACTGCGACGGGAAGACCTTCGGTCACTCCGGTGCCGGAGGTCTTTTGTTGTGGACGAGCCATTCCTGTGGACGAGCTGTCAGAGAGGAGCGAGGGCCTTGTTCCTGGAGTCGCTGATGCCGGACACGGCAAAGCTGCAGCAGTTCGCTTTCCTGTGGGAGATTGGCCTGGTGCTGGTCTCCGTCCTCGTGGCGGGGTATCTCAGCCGCCGGGCGAACCAGCCGGCGGTCTTCGGCCAGTTGCTGGCCGGGGTGATCCTCGGGCCGGCGGTGCTCGGGTGGCTGCATCCGAGTCCGCTGCTGAAGGAACTGTCGGAGGTTGGCGTCATCCTCTTGATGTTCCTCGCCGGCCTGGAGACCGATGTCT
>QGUP01000288.1 GCA_003242505.1 Bacillota bacterium | reverse complement strand
GGCCACCGCGAGACTGCCCCGATGCCACCAGACGGCCAGGGGCGAGGGCTCCCCCGCGTCCCACCGGGCGAGTCCCAGCCGGCTGGCGGTCCAGCCGGTGACCAGCACCAGGGTGCTGCCGGCCAGAAGGTTTGCCAGCACCCCGATCCAGCCGGCGCTGCTGAGCCCCAGGGCCAGGTAGAGGAGGTTCTTCACCACCTCCACCACCAGGCCCCAGCCCGGCCCCATGCCCACCGCGGCCAGGAGCGCCGGCAACTCGCTAAAATCATACTTCAGGTACTCCGGGAAAAGGAAGGGGATCGGAAAGTCCGCGGCCATCAGCACGAGAGATAGGGCGGAGAGGATGCCGCAGCGCACCATCGGCCGCAGGTCCATCGCTTCATCATCCCTTTCGCCGTAAGGTGATGTCTTGCTGCGTCGGGCCCGAGCCGGTGCCGGCCCGAGCCGCTGCCAGGCCCGAACCGCTGCCGCGAAGCCGCTGCCGGCCCGGTGCTTCAACTTTCGCCGATCAGGTGGCCCATTTTCGTCCGCTTGGTCTCCAGGTAGCCCCGGTTGACGGGGTTGGGCGGCATCTCGATGGGCACCCGCTCCACGATGGTCAGGCCGTACCCCTGGAGGCTGTACTGCTTGTGGGGGTTGTTGGTCAGGAGCCGCAGCCGCCGGAGCCCCAGGTGCCGGAGGATCTGGGCGCCGGTGCCGTAGTCCCGGGCGTCGGGGGCAAAGCCCAGCTGCAGGTTGGCCTCGACGGTGTCGAGCCCCTCGTCCTGGAGCCGGTAGGCCCGGAACTTGTTGGCAAGGCCGATGCCCCGGCCCTCCTGCCGCATGTAGAGGAGCACCCCCCGGCCGGCCCGGGCGATCTGGGCGAGGGCGGCCTCCAGCTGCTCCCCGCAGTCGCAGCGCAGGGAGTGGAAGACGTCCCCGGTCAGGCACTCGGAGTGGACCCGAACCAGCACCGGCTCGTCCCCCGCCACCTCCCCCATGACCAGGGCCACGTGGGTCTCCCCTGTGAGCCGGTCCTCGTACGGGTGGGCGGTGAAATCGCCGAAGCGGGTGGGCATCCGAACCGGGGGGAGGGGGTCGACCAGGGACTCGTGCTGCATCCGGTAGCGGATGAGGTCGGCGATGGCGATGATCTTCAGCCCGTGCCGCCGGGCGAAGTCCAGGAGCTGGGGCAGCCGGGCCATGGTGCCGTCCTCGTTCAGGATCTCGCAGATCACCCCGACGGGGGCGAGGCCCGCCAACCGGCACAGGTCCACCGCCGCCTCGGTGTGCCCGGGCCGGCGGAGGACGCCCCCGGGCTTGGCCCGGAGGGGGAAGATGTGGCCGGGCCGGACCAGGTCCTCCGGCCGGGTCCCGGGGTCGGCCAGGAGGCGGATGGTGCGGGCCCGGTCCTGGGCGGAGATGCCGGTGGTCACCCCTTCCCGGGCGTCGACGGAGACGGTGAAGGCGGTGCCCATGTGGTCGCCGCCGTGGGGCACCATCACCGGCAGGTCCAGCGCGTCGAGCCGCTCCCCGGTCATGGGGACGCAGATCAGCCCCCGGCCGTGGCGAAGCATGAAGTTCACCGCCTCCGGGGTCACCTTCTCCGCGGCCATCACCAGGTCGCCCTCGTTCTCCCGGTCCTCGTCGTCGACGACGATCACCATCTCCCCGGCCCGGATGGCGGCGACGGCCTCTTCCACGGTGTTCAGCATGGCATTACCTTTCCTTTCCCCGGCCTTCCCTCTGCCTTCCGCCACCTTCCGCCCCGGGCCCCCCGGCGCCCGGGAACCCGGCCTGGCGGAGCCGTTCTTCCAGACCGGTACCTCCCCCGCCACCGGTTTCTCCCCCGCGCCAGGGGGCGAGGAGCCGCTCCACGTACTTGCCGATGAGGTCGGCCTCCAGGTTGACCCGGTCCCCCACCCGGCGGCGGCCCAGGACCGTCGCCCGGGCGGTGTGGGGGATGAGGCTGACCTCGAACCCGGTCGCCGTCACCCGGACCACCGTCAGGCTGACCCCGTCCACTGCGACGGAGCCCTGGGGCACCAGGTACCGCAGCACCTCCGGCGGGGCGCCGATGGTGAGGACCCGGGCGTTCTCCGCCTCGGCCACCGCCTCCACCCGGCCCACCCCGTCCACGTGTCCCTGGACCAGGTGGCCCCCGAGGCGGCTGCCCAGCCGCAGGCTCCGCTCGAGGTTCACCGGGTCGCCAGGCCGGAGGTCCCGGAGGTTGGTCCGGAGGAAGGTCTCCGGCATCACGTCGGCGGCAAAGCCCCCCGGCCAGACCTCGACGGCGGTGAGGCACACCCCGCTCACGGCCACCGAGTCCCCCACCGCGAGGTCCTGGCTCACCCTGGGGGCGGCGATGGCGATCTGCATCGTCTGGCCGGACCGGCGGACCGACCGGACCGTGCCCATCTCCTCGACCAGCCCGGTGAACAAGGGCGATCGCCTCCCGGGGTCTGGGATGGAGCGGGGGCGGGTCAGGCCCCCTCGGCCTCCGCACCCGGGGCCGCTGCCGGGTACTCCAGATCGCCGACGACCATCAGGTCCTCGCCCACGGGCTCCACCACCGGTTGCCGCAGCCGGGGGGCCTCGGCGAGCCGGCGGAAGCCCGGACCCGCCACCGCCCCCGGGGCGCTGCGGCCGCCCAGGAGCCGGGGGGAGAGGTAGAAGAGGGCGCCGTCGGCCATCCCTTCGGCCAGGAAGGACCAGTGGACCTGGCCGCCTCCCTCGACCAGCAGGGAGACGATCCCCCGGCGGCCCAGCTCCTCCAGGAGCGGCGGGAGGCTCACCACCCCGTTTCGGTCCGCGGGCAGGACCAGCACCTCAGCCCCGGCGGCCTCCAGGGCGGCCACCCGCTCCCGGGGGGCGACGGGGGTGACCGCCACCAGGGCCGGCAGGGCCGCCGCGGTGAGGGGGGTGCGGCCGAGGCTGTCGAGGATCACCCGGAGGGGATGCCGGGGCTCCCAGGGGCCCAGGTCCGTCGCCCAGGTCAGGGCCGGGCTGTGGCGCACCGGGGCCGGCAGGTCCCAGCCCAGGGCCAGGGGGCCCGGGGCCGGCGGCCGGGCGGTGAGGGCGGGGTTGTCCTGGAGGACGGTGCCGATGCCGACCAGGATGGCCTCCACCTGGTCCCGGACCTGGTGGGCGTGGGTCCGGGCGGCCTCGCCGGTGATCCACCGGCTCTCGCCGCTGGCGGCGGCGATCTTCCCGTCCAGGGAGAGGCCGGCCTTCAGCAGCACATAGGGCCGCCGGCGGGCGATCCAGTGGAGCCACGGCCGGTTGAGGGCCCGGGCCTCGGCTTCCAGGAGCCCCACCTCCACCTGGATCCCCGCCGCCCGGAGCCGGGCAAGCCCCTGTCCGGCGACCCGGGGGTCCGGATCGGCCATGGCGGCCACCACCCGGGCGACCCCCGCGGCGATGAGGGCGTCCGCGCAGGGCGGGGTGAGGCCGTGGTGGCTGCAGGGCTCCAGGGTGACGTAGACCGTCGCGCCCCGGGCCCTGTCCCCGGCCTCCCGGAGGGCGTGCACCTCCGCATGGGGACCGCCCCGGCGCTGGTGGTACCCCCGTCCCACCACCTGGCCGTCCCGGACGATGACGCACCCCACCTGGGGATTGGGGTGGCAGCGGTACCGGGCCCGGGCGGCCAGGGCCAGGGCCTCCTGCATGCAGGCGACGTCCGCGGGTGAAAAGCGGCCAGACACAGCACAACCCCCCGGAGCGACCTCCGGGGGGTGAGGAGACCTGTGTCCAGCACGGGCACACACGGACCCGGCCAGGGCTACGGCGCACCGCCGGGGCAGGCAGGCAAACCCGCCCCCGGCGCGCGGCGGCCCGTGCCGTGGTCCCGCGGCCGATATGCCGGCACACCTTCTCCCATCCGGA
>QGUP01000287.1 GCA_003242505.1 Bacillota bacterium | reverse complement strand
CACGCGCGCCCCCGCTATTTATCCCCTTTTTTTTGCGGGCACCGTGAAAGTGTTACCAAGCAGGCGGGCGAGCGCCTCGTCGGTCACCGTGATGACCTCGTCGATGACCTCCCGGTTCAGCACCTCCGGGACAAACCCGGCGCCGATGCCCTGGATCTTGTGGGGGCCGGGCTTGCCGCCGGAGAGGACCGGGGAGGCCGCCGGCTCCACCGCCACCACCTTGACGTCAGGCTTCCGGGACTTCAGCACCTCGCCGACGCCGGTGATGGTGCCGCCGGTGCCGATGCCGGCGACGAAGATGTCCACCTTCCCCTCGGTGTCGTGCCAGATCTCCTCGGCGGTGGTCCGCCGGTGGATCTCCGGGTTGGCCGGGTTCTGGAACTGCTGGGGCATCCAGGCGTTGGGGATCTCCCGGAGGAGCTGCTCCGCCCGGGCGACGGCCCCCCGCATCCCCTCGGGGCCCGGGGTGAGCACCAGTTCAGCGCCGAAGGCCTTCAGGATCTTCCGGCGCTCCAGGCTCATGGTCTCGGGCATCACCAGGATGCACCGGTAGCCCTTCACCGCCGCCACGAAGGCCAGGGCGATGCCCGTGTTCCCCGAGGTGGGCTCGACGATTACCGTCTTGCCGGGGGTGATCTTCCCCTCCCGCTCCGCGGCCTCGATCATCGCCAGGCCGATCCGGTCCTTGACGCTGGAGGCCGGGTTGAACATCTCCAGCTTGGCCACCACCTCGGCCACCGCCCCCTCGGTGACCCGGTTGAGCCGCACCATGGGGGTGTAGCCGATGAGTTCCCCGACGTTCTGGGCAATCCGGGGCCGCACAGGCGCCGCCACGCTCTCGCCTCCCAAACTACGATAAACTAATCGGGTTTATGGGTGTTCTGCGGGTAATTATACCATGAACCCCGGGGCCGCGGAATCCACCGAAAATCCCGGCGCTTCCACACAGCCGGCAGGGGGCGCCGGCCGCAGAATCGGGGGCACCGCCCCTCAGGACCCGCCGGGGGGAACACCGCCTCCCCCGGGAAGTATGGGCACCGTCCCCGGCCCGGCGCCGAGCCAGAGCTGGGCCGGCACCCGCCCCGCAATCACCGTCTCCGCCAGGGGCAGGGTGGTGGTGACCTGCACCTCCCGGGTGATGAGAGGCACCACCACCCGCACCCGGACCTCCAGGTCCAGCAGCACCTGGTGCCGGGTCTGATTGAAGCCCGCGGCGTCAAATTGCTGCCGCACCCGGGCGGTGACGGCCCCCACGGGCTTCAACTGGATCGGCACCCGGGGGCCCAGGTGGGCGAGAAAGGGGCTGCCCAGCAGTTCCCCCAGGGGCAGGGTGAACCGCCGGGCGGTGAGTCCCCGGAGTTCCCGCTCCACCGCGGTGACCGCCCGGGCGGCCAGCCGGTTGACCGCCGGGGTGTTGACCTGGAGGAGGGTCACGTTCCCGGCGCCGTCGGTCTTGTAGCGGACCAGGTCCTCCCCGGCCGCGGCCCCCACCACTTCCTCCGCCACCACCCGGTTGACCAGCTCCAGGGCCGCGGCCCGGGTCTCCATCTCCGCCACGGTCCCGACCACCGGACCCAGGCTGCGGCCGGCCAGCCAGATCCCGAGCCAGCCGGCGGCCAGAGCCGCCCAGAGGAGCCACACCTTTCGGTGGAGCCGGAGCCGTCGGCGCCGGAACCGACGCATGGGACCACCCCATCTCCTGGCCCGAGGGAAGGAGGCGCCTTCCCGGAGGGTCCGGTGCTGCCAGTCATACGCAACCCTGGCGGCTTTGACCCTACGGCGCCACCCGCACCCGGCAGAACCGGCGCTTGCCCGCCCGGAGCACCATCCCGTCCCGGACCTGGACCTCCGCCAGGGGGTCGGTGGCCTTCTCGCCGTCGACGGCGACGCCCCCCTGCTGGATCAGCCGCCGGGCTTCGGAGTTGGAGGGGGCGAGCCCCGCCTCCACCAGCAGCCGGACCAGGGGGTAGTTCCCCGGCGCCAGGGTCACCTCCGGCAGGTCCTCGGGGATTTCCCGGCGCTGGAAGACGGTCCGGAAGTGCTCCTCCGCCGCCCTGGCCGCCTCCTCGCCGTGGTAGAGCCGGACGATCTCCCGGGCGAGGGCCATCTTGAAGTCCCGGGGGTTGGCACCCGCGGCCATGGCCGCCTCCATCTCCCGGATCCGCTCCATCGGCACCTCGGTGAAATGGACGAAGTACCGGATGATCAGATGGTCCGGGATGGCCATGGTCCGGCCGTACATCTCCTCCGGCGGGTGACTGAGGCCGATGTAGTTCCCGAGGGACTTGGACATCTTCTCCACGCCGTCGATCCCTTCAATGATGGGGGTCATCAGGCAGACCTGGGGATCCTGCCCCGCATCCCGCTGCAGGTCCCGGCCCACCAGCAGGTTGAACTTCTGGTCGATGCCGCCCAGTTCCACATCGGCCCGGACGGCGACGGAGTCGGTCCCCTGCATCAGCGGGTAGAAGAACTCGTGAATGAAGATGGGCCGGCCCTCGGCGTACCGCTTGGAAAAGTCTTCCCGCTCCAGCATCCGGGCCACGGTCATCTTCGACGCCAGCCGGACGACGTCCGCGAAGGTCATGGGGGCGAGCCACTCGCTGTTGTACCGGATCTCCGTCCGGCTGATGTCCAGCCCCACCTTGGCCGCCTGCTCCACGTAGGTCGCGGCGTTGGCCCGGGTCTCCTCGTGGCTGAGTTGCGGCCGGGCCTCGTTCCGGCCGGTGGGGTCCCCGACCATGGCGGTGTAGTCCCCGATGATCAGCACCGCCTGGTGCCCCAGTTCCTGGAAGGCCTTCAGTTTCCGCAGGGGGACGGTGTGGCCCAGGGTCAGCTCCCGGGCCGTGGGGTCGATGCCGAGCTTGACCCGCAGCGGCCGGCCGGTGCGGTACGACTCGGTCAGCTTCCGCTCCAGCTCCTCGACGGAGACCACCTCGGCCACGCCCCGGAGCAGATACTCCATCTGTTCCTTGACCGGCGGGAACTTCACGGCCTCGTCCCTCCTCTAATTCTAAGGGCAGGAGTCGAATCTGCCGGTGCCAAAAACAGGCACCAAAATGAAGAACGCCCGGTCCCGACCTAGGGACGGGCGTACCGCGGTACCACCCTAGTTGGAGCCCGACCCCGCCGGGCGCGGGCCCCCACTCTGGCCTGATAACGGCAGGCGGCCGGCTCTGCCTACTAGCGTCCGCTGCCGGCGGCAGCCCCGGGTTCGGCAGGCAGCTCAGGAGGGTATTTCAGCCAGGCGGCCAGTGGCTCGCACCGATGCCCACCCCGGGGGCAGACCTCCGCCACCTCTCTGCAAGGCTCGCCGTGGCCTACTTCTCTCCGTCATCGCCCTTGACTTGGCTACCATTTTAGCATAGTCTCGGAGCCGTCGGCAAATCTTGCGTCTTGCAAGGGACAGGAAGGCGCCCCGGCAGGTCGAATTGTCTTTCGGCTATGGAGGTGGATCCCCGTTGCCACCACGGTACCCCGCTGAGCCCGCGCCACCCCTTCGGACCGGGAAGAAACCGAAGCGTGCCCGCCGCCGGTTCTGGCGCTTTGTGGGTTACACCTTTCTTGCCATGTTCTTCGTAGTGCTTGCCGCGGGCGTTGCTGGAGCGATGTACGTATACGAACAGTACAAGGAAGTGGAACACCTCACGGCCAACCTGGACGAGTTTATGTCCGACCTTTCCTCGGAGATTTACGACGCCAGGGGGAACAAGATCTACACCCTAGTGCCCAGCAGCGGCGAGAACCGGACCTACACCCCGATCAAGCAGATCCCGAAGCACGTCCAGGACGCGGTGGTCGCCAGCGAGGACGTCCGGTTCTGGCACCACAAGGGGATCGACCCCTACCGCATCATCGGCGCGGTCTGGG
>QGUP01000286.1 GCA_003242505.1 Bacillota bacterium | reverse complement strand
CATCGGCCACCGCCTCCTGTTCGGGAACTGCCAGGGATCTCCGCACCCGGAAAGGACGCCGGCATGCGGAACGGAAACCCGGATACATCCCCATTGTGACGGCCCGGGCGGCCGGGGGCAAGGCGCCCCCGCCGCCCGGGCCCTGCTGCCCGAGAGCCGCCGGCCGGTTCCTGTGGCCGTTCCGGTCTGTGGCGTTCCTTCCGCGTTCCGGCGGCTACTTGCCGGTGAAGAACTTCCGGATGGCGTAGAGATTGACCTGCCGGTTCATCTCCGCGATGGAGGTGGTGAGGGGAATCCCCTTGGGGCAGGCCTTGACGCAGTTCTGGGCGTTGCCGCACTCCGCGATGCCCCCGGGGCCCATCAGGGCTTCGCACCGCTCGTCGGCGAAGTGCTTGCCCGAGGGGTGGGCGTTGAAAAGCCGGGCCTGGGAGATCGCGTGGGGGCCGATGAAGTTGGACTGGGGGCCGTAGTTGGGGCAGACCTCCATGCAGACCCCGCAGGTCATGCACTTGGAGAGTTCGTACATCCACTCCTGGTCCTTGGGGGACTGCCGGGGCCCCGGCCCCAGGTCGTAGGTGCCGTCGATGTCGATCCAGGCCCGGACCACCTTGAGGGCCTCGAAGGCCCGGCTGCGGTCCACGATCAGGTCCCGGACCACCGGGAAGCTCTTCATCGGCTCCAGGACGATGGGCTGCTCCAGCTGGTCCACCAGGGCGGAGCAGGCCTGCCGGGCCTTGCCGTTAATCAGCATCGAGCAGGCGCCGCAGACCTCCTCCAGGCAGTTGCTCTCCCAGACCACCGGCGCCACCTTCTCGCCCCGGATGTTGACCGGGTTCTTCTGGATCTCCATCAGGGCGGAGATGACGTTCATCCCGGGGCGATAGGGGACCTCAAACTCCTCCCAGTACGACTCCTTGCCGGGGCCGTCCTGGCGCCGGATCTTGAGCCGGATGGTCTTCTGCGCGGTCTTCAGCTCCGCCATCGGACTTACGCCCCCTTCTGGCCCGCGTTCATGGTGGCCGTCTTCGCGACGTCGTACCGCCGGGGCCGCGGCTTGATGAGGGAGACGTCAACGGGCTTGTAGGTGATCTTCGGCCCGTCGGGGGTCCAGTGGGCCATGGTGTGCTTCAGGAAGTTCTCGTCGTCCCGGTTGGGGAACTCCGGCTTGTAGTGCGCGCCCCGGCTCTCGTTCCGCAGGAGGGCGCCCAGGGTGATGGCCTCGGCCATGTCCAGCATGTTCCGGAGCCACCGGGTGAAGACCGCCGGCTGGTTGGCGTAGCCGCCGGTGTCCGGCACGCCGATCCGGTGCCAGCGCTCCTTCAGCTCCTTGATCTTGTCCAGGGTCTGCTGGAGCCGATCGTTGTACCGGACCACGGTGACGTTGTCGGTCATCCACTTGCCCAGCTCTTCGTGGAGCTTGTAGGGGTTCTCGGGGCCGTCCATCCGCAGGATGGCCTCGTACTCCTCCTGGTGCTTCTTGACCTCCGCCTCGAAGATCCGGTTGGGCAGTTCGTCCGCGGTCCGGTTGAGGCCCTTGATGTACTTGGCGGCGTTGGGCCCGGCCACCATCCCGCCGTAGACGCAGGAGAGGAGGGAGTTGGCCCCGAGGCGGTTGGCGCCGTGGTAGGCGAAGTCGCACTCGCCCACGGCCATCAGGCCCGGGATGTTGGTCCAGTGGTCGTAGTCGACCCAGAGGCCGCCCATGGAGTAGTGGACGGCGGGGAAGATCTTCATCGGCACCTTGGTCGGGTCTTCGCCGATGAACTTCTCGTAGATCTCCAGCACGCCGCCGAGCTTCCGACGGGCCACCTCCGGCGGGATGTGGGTGATGTCCAGGTAGACCATGTTCTTGCCGTCGATCCCCAGGCCCATCTCCACGCAGACCTTGAAGATGGCCCGGGTGGCGATGTCCCGCGGCACCAGGTTCCCGTACTCCGGGTACCACTCCTCGAGGAAGTACCAGGGCTTGCCGTCCTTGTAGGTCCAGACCCGGCCGCCCTCGCCCCGGATCGACTCGGACATCAGCCGGAGCTTATCCTCGCCGGGGATGGCGGTGGGGTGCACCTGGATGAACTCCGGGTTGGCGTAGATGGCCCCGGCCTTCCAGACCGAGCAGGCGGCGGAGCCGGTGTTGATCACCGAGTTGGTGCTCTTGCCGAAGATCATGCCGATGCCGCCGGTGGCCATCACCACCACGTCCGCGGGGAAGGCCCGGAACTCCATGGTGGTCAGGTTCTGGGCCACCGCGCCGACGCACCGGCCCTCGTGGATCACCGGGCCGACGAAGTCCCAGCCCTCGTACTTGGTCACCCGGCCGGCGACCTCCCACCGCCGGACCTGCTCGTCCAGGGCGTAGAGGAGCTGCTGGCCGGTGGTCGCGCCGGCGAAGGCGGTCCGGTGGTGCTTGGTGCCGCCAAACCGCCGGAAGTCGATCAGCCCTTCGGGGGTGCGGTTGAAGGGGACGCCCATCCGGTCGAACATGTAGATGATCCCCGGGGCCGCCTCGCACATGGCCTTGACCGGCGGCTGGTCAGCCAGGAAGTCGCCGCCGTAGATGGTGTCGTCGAAGTGCTCCCAGGGCGAGTCCCCCTCGCCCTTGGTGTTGACCGCCCCGTTGATGCCGCCCTGGGCGCAGACCGAGTGGGAGCGCTTGACGGGAACCAGGGAGAGGAGATCCACGTGGTACCCGGCCTCGGCCACCTTGATGGTGGTCATCAGGCCGGCCAGGCCTCCGCCAACCACCAGTACCTTCGGTGCCATGGTAATTGCATTCCCTCCTTGCAGCGGTCAAGACCGCCTCGTCGGGACCCGTCCGTCGTGGGCAGGGCCAGGCCGCGGCGTCCCGCCTGGATCAACGGAACGCCCGCAGGGCCGAGAGCCCCAGGGCCGCGATCAGAACGAAAAGCACGTTGGTGGCCACGTTGGAGATCCGCTGGCTGCGGGGCCCCCGGGTGATGCCCCAGGTGATCAGGAAGGTGTAAAGGCCGTTGGCCAGGTGGTAGGCCGCCGCCACGATGCCGATGGCGTACCAGATGCGCATGACCGGGTTGGAGAGGCCGTCCCGGACGATCTCAAAGGTGGGCAGGGGGTTCTCCGGCCCCCAGGTGCCGAGGGCCTTCTGGACCCGGAAGTGGTAGATGTGCTGGGTGACAAAGGCCAGGGTGATGAGGCCCGACAGGCGCTGGAAAAAGAAAGCCCAGTTGCGCCAGAAGGGGTAACTCAGCACGTTGTGCCTGGCGTCCATGGCGATGTAGATGCCGTACAGGCCGTGAAAGTAGAGGGGGATGAAGATCCCGAAGACCTCCAGGAACCAGAGCCCGGGCAACGAATTGATGAACTTCACATGCTCGTAATACACCTCGGGTCCCTGGTTCGCGGTCCAGTTGGCATATAGGTGGAAGACCAGGAAGAATCCAACTGGGAGCACGCCCGTCAGGGAGTGCAGCCGCCGCCAGAAGAAGCTGTTGCGCCGGAAGAGCTCCGCCATGGCTCGCTAACGCTCCTTTCCCAATCTCCCGCCTGGACCTTCTCTCCGGTTGCCCCGTCGCCTCAGCGCCCTTCCCCCGGCCTCGCACCACCATCCCTGGCGCCCCCGGCGGCCGGGGCAACATGGTCATTCTACACCTGGCCGCCCGAGGCGTCCATATACTTGGAATTCACTGCCGGAAGAACCCGATGGAACTATCGCCTACCGACAATATTGTAGCATGTTACCGTACAACGGAACACCGTTCCACCGAAATTGGACGCTGTCAAGTAGTTTTGGGGAACCTCGAACCCCGAAAGTATGTTCGCATCCGCTCTTGTACTCCGCCCTGAACCGAAACCCCACTTGCGAACTTGGAGCGTCCCGGCCCTCAGCTGGCCTTGC
>QGUP01000285.1 GCA_003242505.1 Bacillota bacterium | reverse complement strand
CCGCTCCGCCTGGGGCTCGTCCAGGAGGATTAGCACCGAGACCTCCGGCCGGTCCGCCGGGGCAAAGCCGACGAAGGAGGCGATGTAGCGCCCCGGGATCTCCCGGCCCGCGGCGTCGTACTTGGTCGCGGTACCGGTCTTCCCCGCGACCCGGTACCCCTCCACCCGGGCCCCCTGGGCCGTGCCCCGGCTCACCACCGACTCCAGCAGCGCCCAGAGTTCCCGGGCGGTCTCGGGGGAGATGACCGGCCTCGTCACGGGGCGGACCTCCCGGGTCTCCCCGGTGGTCGGGTCCACCACGGTTCGCACCAGGTGGGGCTGGACCCAGCGGCCCGAGTTGGCGATGGCGTTGATCGCGGCCAGGATCTGCACCGGCGTCTCCGTGGCCGTCTGGCCGAAGCCCATGGTGGCCAGGTCCAGGTCCGTGGGACGGGCGGGCCGCACCCCCACCGCCTCGCCGGGAAGGTCGATCCCCGTCCGCCGGGTGAGGTTGAAGATGTCCATCCACCGGTAGAACCGCTCGGCCCCGAGAGCCAGGGCCAGCTGGGCAAAGCCCACGTTGGAGGACTGCTCCAGCAACGTGGCCAGGGTGCCCCGGCCGGTGCCCATCCGGTTCCAGTTCCAGAGCTTCACGCCCTGAACCTCGATGTACCCCGCCTCATCGACAAACTCCGTATTCAGGTCGACGATCCCCTCTTCCAGGGCGGCGGCTGCGGTCAGGGGCTTGAAGATCGAGCCCGGGGAGATGGGGTCGGTGACCAGCCAGTTCCGCCACAGGGTGGGGTCGGAGCCGTAGTCGTCCGGGGAGAAGTCGGGGTAGGCCGCCATCGCCAGGATCTCCCCGGTGTCCACGTCCATGACGATGACGCCGCCCCGGAGGGCCTGGCTCTCCCGGACGGTCCGCTCCAGTTCCGCCTCGACGATGCTCTGAACGGTCAGGTCGAGGGTGGTGTGCAGGTCCGCCCCGGGCCGCTCGGGCACCACCTGGCGCGGGTCCACGGGGCTGCCGTCGGAGGTGGTCTCCACCTCCATCTTGCCAGGCCGGGGCCGGAGGAGGTGGTCGTAGTAAGCCTCAAGCCCGGCCAGCCCCTGATCCTCGATGCCGGTGAACCCCAGGACATGGGCCGCCAGGGCCCCGTTCGGGTAGACCCGCTGGGGCTCGTCCATCAGGTAGACCCCCGGCACCTGGCCCTGGTCGATGAGGGCCTGCACCTGGGCGGCCTCGGCGTCGGTCACCTTCCGCTTGATGTAGGCGAACTGGCCCGGCCCGGTGAGAAGTTCCCGGATCCGGGGCGCGGGGATGCCCAGGACAGCGCTGAGCCGGTCGGCCACCGCTTCGGGGTCCCGGACCTGCTGGGGGTCCGCCCAGACGGTCTTGACCATCCGGCTCTGGGCCAGGACCCGGCCGCTCCGGTCCAGGATGGAGCCCCGGAGGGCCGGCTGGGTGATGGTCCGGGTCCGGCTGGCCGCGGCCTGGGCCGCCAGTTCCGGACCCCGGAGGAGCTGCCAGTACCCCAGGCGGATGATCAGCAGGCCGTAGAGCCCGAGGAGCATCCCGGCGGTAAAGCGGATCCAGCCCCGGGAGGCCGATGGCTGCTGCTCCCGCAGTACCATGCCATTCCCCTCGTCTGCCGTGCCTCGGTACTCGGTGGTGAAGCGGCGGCACCGGGCGGACGACCCGGCCCGGTGCCCCCCAGGGGTATTTCCTTCGACGACAACCCGCCAGTTCCTGTCAACTGTTGTCGAAAATCCCGGCGGGAGGAAAGGAGCACCTGCCGTCGAAGGAACTGATCGGTCCATCTTTTTCCTTTTCTGGCTTCGCGAGGGGGTTGATCCGGATGCCGGAGATCAGCACCGGCCTGACGGAGGTGGCCGCGGTAGGGGAGGAGATGGGCCGGCCCTGGCACCCCGATTCCAACCTGCTCATCCAGGGGGAGAACCTGGCGGTGCTGAGGGCCCTTCACCCCCGTTACGCCGGCCAGGTCCGGCTGATCTACGTCGATCCCCCCTACAACACCGGCGCCCGCTACCCCCACTACTCCGACCGGATGGCGCCAGCGGACTGGCTGAGCCAGCTGGAGGAGCGGATCGCCCTGCTCCGGGAATTCCTCCGGCCCGACGGCAGCTTGTGGCTGCAGCTCGACGACCGCCAGCAGGCCCAGGCCCGGCTCCTGCTGGACCGGGTCTTCGGCCCCGGGTGCCACGCGGGGACGGTGGTCTGGCGGCGGCGGAAGTCCCAGGCCAACCTCTCCCGGTCCATCGCCATGATCCACGATTACATCCTGGTCTACACCCGCACCCCCGGGCGGCCGGCCTTCAACCGGATCCGGCCGGAGGTGGACGGCATCGGCCCCTTTCGCAACCCCGACAACGACCCCCGGGGGCCCTGGGCCACCGCACCCTGCACCAACCGGGGCGGCCAGGTCTACCCCATCACCACCCCCACCGGCCGGGTGCACCTGGACCAGTGGCGCTTCACCCCGGCGACCTACCAGCGGCTCCTGGCCCAGGGCCGGATCGTCTTTCCCCGGAACGGCAACGGCAAGCCCCGGTACAAGATCTACGCCCGGGAGCGGCCGGGGGTCATCCCCAGCTCCTGGTGGGACGACTGCGGCTCCACCCAGGAGGCCCGGCGGGAGATGGCGGCCCTCTTCGGCGACCGGTACGCCTTCGCCACCCCCAAGCCCGAGGCGCTCCTCGCCCGGATCCTGGAGATCGGCACGGGCCCAGGGGACCTGGTCCTGGACCCCTTCGCCGGCACCGGCACCACCGGTGCCGTCGCCCAGAAGATGGGCCGCCGGTGGCTCTTGATCGAGCAGGGGGACCAGGCCCGGACCCACGCCTTTCCCCGGCTCTCCCGGGTGGTGGCGGGGGCCGACCCCGGCGGGGTGAGCGGCCGCTACGGCTGGGTGGGGGGCGGCGGCTTCCGCTTCCTCCGGCACCTGTGCGGCGAGGGCGAGGCATAGCAGGGAAGGCCCCTGTTGCCCGACGGCAACAGGGGCCTTGCGTCTACTCGGTCAGCCGGCGTCTACTCGGTCAGCCGGAGGAACTCCCGGATGTCCTCCACCACCAGGTCCGCGGCGCTCTGCCAGAAGTCCGGCTGGGTGAGGTCCACCCCCAGGTGCTTCCGGGCCAGGTCCTCCACCGTCATCCGGCCGGTGTCCCGCAGAAGCGCCACGTACCGGTCGGCAAAGGACGGCCCCTCGGCCCGGGCCCGGGCGTAGACCCCGTAGCTGAAGAGGTAGCCGAAGGTGTACGGGAAGTTGTAGAAGGGCCAGTAGGTGATGTAGAAGTGGAGCTTCGAGGCCCAGAAGTGCGGGTGGTACTCCCCGAGGGCGTCCCGGAAGGCCTCCTTCTGGGCCTCCAGCATCAGCCCGTTGAGGTCGGCCACGGTCAGCAGCCCCTTCTTCCGGGCCTCGTAGAACCGGGTCTCGAAGAGGAATCGGGCGTGGATGTCCATGAAGAAGGCCACGGACCGCTGGATCTTGTCCTCCAGGAGCGCCAGCCGCTCCTCCGGGCTGGCCGCGGCCTGGATGGCGGCGTCCACCACCACCATCTCCGCAAAGGTGGAGGCGGTCTCCGCCACGTTCATCGCGTAGTTCTGCACCAGCGGCGGCAGGTCGTTCATCACGTGCTGGTGGTAGGCGTGCCCCAGCTCGTGGGCCAGGGTGGAGACGCCCCCCGGGGTGCCCGAGTAGGTCAGGAAGATCCGGGACTGGCGGGAGAGCCGGAAGCTGGTGCAGAAACCGCCGGGGCGCTTTCCCGGCCGGTCCTCGGCCTCGATCCACCGCCCCCGGAAAGCCCCGGCGGCAAAGTCGGCCATCGCGGGGCTGGAGGGCCGGGAGTTCTCGAAGATGAACTCCGCCGCCTCCTCGTA
>QGUP01000284.1 GCA_003242505.1 Bacillota bacterium | reverse complement strand
CCTGAGCCTACCACGGGCCCCCTCCGGCCGCCACGGACCGGGGAGGGATTTTCCGATCGTACCTGAGTACGAGGCCTGTGGTGCCACTTCGTCCAGGTAGTGGCAGCCGGCCCTCCGGGGAGGAGGAAACAGCCGGTGGAGGGACGTACTATTTTTCCAGTAACTCCCACCCCTACCACCCCGCGGCAGTCCCGAAAGGGACCCGGGGTGGGGAACGGGAGTTCCTGCTTGTTTGCGTCAGCCTCGGTGCCCGAGGCCAGGGACAGACAGGGAGGGGACGAGGTGATTTACCTGTTGCGTGCGGCCCAGGAGGCCATCCGGAACGGGGAGTGGCAGCGGGCGGTGGACTTGGCGGCGGTGGCGGCGGCGGACCCGAACCATGCCATCCGGGCAAGAGCCCTGTACCTTGCCGCCTGGGTCGAGCGGCACCGGCTGCACCGCTCGGAAGCGATCTACCGGGCTGCGGACGCCGTCCTGGCGGCGGAGGAGGCCGGGGACCGGTCCCTCCTCAAGATGGTGCTCCGGGGGGCAGCGGCGGTAGCGGCCCACAGCGGCTGCCACGCCGAGTGCCTGGAATGGGCCGGCCGCCTCTTCTGCCTCGAGCCGACCCGGGAAGAGCGGCTCCATGCCCACCTCACCATGGCGTGGTCCCTGTACACCCAGGAGGACCTCGGCTCCGCGTGGATCCACGCGGAAGAAGCCCGCGCCCAGGCGGACCCCGGCATGGCCGACTGGGGCCATGCCCACGCGGTGGCGGCCCTGGTTGCCTGCGCCCGGGGGCTCCCCCGGCAAGCCCTGCGACTCATCGCCGCGGCCCAGCCCCTCGTCCCCCCCGACCAGTACGACACCCTGGCCGAGCTTGTCCTGGCCCGAACCCGGGCCCACCTTCTCCTCCAGAACGCCAGCGAGGCCCGGGCCGCCATGGCCACCGCCGTCACCCTCATGGCCCTGGGCCGGGACCCGGCCCACCGGGTCGAGTTCCTCACCCTCCGGTCCTGGACCCTGGCCCGGGACGGCCGGATCGAGGAGGCCCGGCGCCACGGCCTGGCGGCCTCCCAGGAGGCGGACCACCTGGAGCGGCCCGACCTGGGGGTGCTGGTCCGCCGGACCCTGACCTACATCGAGGATGTCCTGGACCTCTGAGCGGAAGGCTGCGGTCTGCCCCCGGCGGCTGCGACCCTACCGCGGAAGCCATTGGGGAAGCTGCCAGCCACCCCCGGGATCCCCTCCCCGGGGGTGCTCTCTTGTTAGGGGTGTCCTTGCGTTGAGGGGTGTCCTTCCGATGAGGGGTGTCCTTCCGTGGACAGTTGTGCCCCTTCCAAAGGATTGGACATCCGGGCTGGATCTATAAACCATTCCAATAGTTTCCGCCCGTCCCTTTGATACCTTTTATTAGCTAAAGACAATATCAATGCCAAGTACGTTCTCACATTGATGTATTCTATTGTTGTGGCTAACATCCCCGATCCGAACAGCCAGCGAGGAAGGGACTGTGTCGGTGCGTACCTGCCGCACCGCAGAACTCCCGAGGAGGAACCCCTGTGGCGCAGGTGCTGGTCGCCGATGACTCAGCGTTCATCCGGCTGTATCTCGCCCGCCTCATCGAAGGGCAGGGGCACGTGGCGATCCTGGCGGAGGACGGGGCCGAGGCCGTCCGCCAGTACAAGATCCACCGGCCGGAACTCGTCTTCATGGATATGGCGATGCCAAACATGGATGGCCTTTCCGCTGTCCGGCAGATCCTGATGGAAGACCCCGAAGCCGCCATCGTGGCCATCACCGCCATGGACCACGGCAGTGCGGTCCAGGAGGCACTCCGGGCCGGAGTGCGCCACGTGCTGACCAAACCGCTGGCAGAGGCTGCAGTCGTTGACACCCTGCACCGGTTCCTCTCCGCAGGGAGATGACCCGGGGGCGCCGAATTGGGAACAGGTAGCGGGTGTACCAAGGCCCAGCCGATAATGGCAAACGTTGGAGGCGAATGCTGTGGCACAGGGCAAGGGTAAGGGTGCGGGCAGAGGCCCCGGCGGCAACCCGTCCCTCCGCTGGCTCACCCTGGCGGTAGCCCTCGGGGTCCTCGCCGCCGGGCTGGCGATCAGCCTCAGCCAGCGGGGAACCGCCCCGGGGCCGGCCCAGGGGGCGGGGCCGAGCCGGACCATCAACGCCGAGGTCGAGGGAACCGCGGCCGGACCGGCCGACGCGCCCCTGACCATCGAGGTCTACTCGGACTTCCAGTGCATCCACTGCAAGACCGCGGCGGAGCGGACCCTGGGGCCGATCATCAAGGACTACGTGGAGACCGGCAAGGTCCGGGTGGTCTACCGGTTCTTCCCCATCCTCGGGTCCGAGTCCCGGGAGGCCGCGGCCGCAGCCTTCTGCGCAGCGGAGCAGAATCAGTTCTGGCCCTACCACGACCTGCTCTTCGCCAACCAGAAAGGCGTCCAGTCCGGGGCTTTCAGACGGGAGAACCTGAAGCGGATGGCGGAGCAGGTGGGCCTGGACGTGGGCGCCTGGGAGACCTGCCTCGGGCAGCCCAAAACCCAGGAGCGGATTGAGGCGGACCTGGCCTCCGGCCGGAGTTATGGGGTGGAGGGGACGCCCACCTTCATCCTGCTCCCCCGGGACGGCGTCCCCCAGAAGGCCGTGGGCGCCGTTCCCTACTCGGAGCTGAAGCCCTACCTCGACCAGTTGCTGGGGGGTTCCCAGTGACCCAGAGAAGAAAAGCCCCCGCCCGCTGGGGCATGGCCATCGCCCTGCTGTCAGCGGCGGGGGCACTGGTCTCCGGTTACCTCACCTGGCACAAGTTCGCCGGGACATCCCTCTGGTGCGCCGGGGCCGGCAGTTGCGACCTGGTCAACGCCAGCCCCTACTCCGAGGTTTTCGGCATCCCGGTGGCCCTGCTGGGCCTGGTCACCTACCTGGCCCTGGCGGTCCTGGGGCTCTACTGGTGGCGCCGGGGCCCGGCGGTGCCGGCCTGGGTGCCCCTGGCGGCGGCGGGCATCGCAACCGGCGGCTGGGTCTACTCCGCCTACCTCACATGGATTGAGGCCCGGGTGCTCCGGGCCTACTGCCTCTGGTGCCTTCTATCCTTCGGACTGATCACCCTGCTCCTGGCGGCGGCGGTGATGGGAGCGGCGGCAGCGCTGCGGTCGGAGGCCACCGACTAATCAAGGTCCGGCGCGGTTCGGCCGCGGACGGGTCAAGGTCCGGCGCGGTTTGGCCGCCGTCCGACCGCCTACGGGTCAAGGTCCACCGCCGTCCGCTGGCGGCGGGAGAACCGGACCACCTGCCGGTACCCGACGGCCCGGGCCAGCTTCAGGGCCTCGGCAAAGCCCCAGGCCACCTCCTGGGGGCTGTGGGCGTCGGAGTTGATCACGATGGGCACCCCGTGGCGGCAGCACTCCGCCAGGAGGTCCGGGTGGGGGTAGACCTCTCCCACGGGCCTGCGCAGCCCGGCGGTGGAAAGCTCAACCGCCACCCCCGCCTGGGCCATGGCCGCGGCCACCTCCCGGTAGACCGGGCGCAGGTCGGTCTCCGGGCGGTGGCCGAACTTTTTCACCAGGTCGATGTGGGCCATGATGTCAAAGAGGCCGCTCCGGGCCGCCTGGATCTCCAGGGCGAAGAACCGGGCGTAGAGGTCGGAGAGGTTCCACTCGGCGAAGCGGCGGACCTCCGCGGGGTTGTCAAAGCCCCAGTCGCCGATGAAGTGGACCGAGCCAATCACGTAGTCCCACGGGTACGGCTCGAGGAGCCGGGCCAGGTCCTCTTCCCGGCCGGGGATGTAGTCCGCCTCGACCCCCAGCCGGATGGGGATCTCGGGGTAGCGCTCGCGGAGCCGGAGCAGGTCGGCCACGTACGCCTCCAGTTCCTCCATCGCCATGGCC
>QGUP01000283.1 GCA_003242505.1 Bacillota bacterium | reverse complement strand
CCCCCCGGGTTGTTGGACGGGGTCTCCCGCAGGGTGATGCCCCGCACGGACCAGGGCACAGCCCGGGGCAGCCCCGGCGACTGACCGCCGGCCCCGGCCGGCGGGGCACCCAGGGCTGCCCACCGGCGGTAGTTTCCGGCGCGGCGAGCCGCCGGCGGCGGGCCAAGGGCCATGGGCAGCCGAGCGGCGGGAGTGCCCGGCGGGCCTACCTGCCGGCGCGGCCCCAGGCCCGTGGCGGCGGAGTTTGCGCCAGCACCCGGGAATTTGCGGCTGGCGGAAGGAGTTCCCCCGCGCCGAGTCGAATTTGTCGCGCCTGGTAAGGAAGGGGTGTGGGAGGCCGGGAGACGGTTTGACGCTCCCATTCCTTCCTGATAAGCTAGAAAAAGAGGTAGCCCCTGGTACGGGCCGGGGGCAAGGGGTGACGGCATGGCATCGGTTCGCGGCATCCGCGGGGCCACGACCGTCGAAGCAAACGATGCCGAAGCGATTCTCTCGGCCACGGAGGAACTGCTCGCGGAGATGGCCCGGCAGAACGGGCTCCACCCTGAAGACATCGCCAGCGTTTTCTTCACGGTCACTCCGGAGCTGGACGCAACCTTTCCCGCGGAGGCAGCCCGGAGGCTGGGCTGGCACAATGTGCCGATGCTCTGTGCCACGGAGATCCCGGTGCCGGGGAGCCTTCCCATGTGCATCCGGGTGCTGATCCACGCCAACACCGATCGGGCCCAGAGCGAGATCCGGCACGTCTACCTGCGCCGAGCAGTTGCCCTCCGGCCGGATTGGAGTGGAGCAGACCGTTGACCGCCACCCACCGGACGAGGCCCCTGACCATTGCCATCGACGGCCCCGCCGGGGCGGGCAAGAGCACCGTCGCCCGGCAGGTGGCCGAGCGCCTCGGGTACCTCTACGTCGACACCGGCGCCATGTACCGGGCGCTGACCCTCAAGGCCTTGCGCCTACGGGTACCTCTGGACGACGCTGACGCACTGACCGCTCTGGCCGCAACCACGGCCATCCGCCTCGAGCGGGGAGAGGAAGGCAACCGGGTCTTCCTCGACGGCGAGGACGTCACCGCTGCGATCCGGGATCCCGAAGTCTCCCGCCACGTCTCCACCGTGGCCGCCGTGCCCGGCGTGCGGGAGCGGCTGGTGCAGCTCCAGCGGGAGATGGCCCGGGGCGGCGGTGTCGTGATGGACGGCCGGGATATCGGCACCCACGTGTTGCCCGATGCGGACCGCAAGTTTTTCCTCACCGCCACCGTGGAAGAACGGGCCCGGCGCCGGCAGGCCGAACTTGCCCGGGCCGGGTACCAGGTGGACCTGGAGAGCGTCAAGGCGGAGATTGAGCGCCGGGACCTCCTGGACAGCACCCGGGATCACAGCCCCCTGACCCAGGCCCCGGACGCCATCGCCATTGACACCACCGGGCTACCGGTGGCCGAGGTGGTGAACCGGATCCTTGAGTACTGCCGCTAGGTACTTGTATCGGTTCGCCGCCTTCCTCGCGGGTTTTCTGTATCGGGTCCTCTTCGGGCTCCGGGTGGAGGGGCGGGAGCACGTGCCCGGGGAGGGGCCGGCGATCCTCTTCGCCAACCACCTCTCCTGGCACGACATCCCCCTCCTGGCCATCGCCGCCCCCCGGCCGATCCGGTTCATGGCCAAGGCGGAACTCTTCCGGCCGCCCCTCGTCGGCGCGGTGCTCCGGTTTTTCGGAGCCTTTCCGGTCCGCCGAGGTGCGGCCGACCGGCAGGCCATCCGGGAAGCCCTGGCGGCCCTGGCCGCCGGGGAACTCCTCGGCATCTTTCCCGAGGGGACCCGGGTGCGGCCGGGGCAGACCGGCCGGGCCGAGCCCGGCGTGGCCTACCTCGCCTGGAAGTCCGGCGCCCCGGTGGTGCCCGCGGCCATCTCCGGCACGCCCCGGCTCTTCGGCCGGGTGACGGTCCGGATCGGCCCGCCGATAAGGCTGGAGGGCTTCAGCCCGAAGCCGGACAGCGAGGAGTGGGCTGCAGCCTCGGCCCGGCTGATGGCAGCCGTCGCCGGGCTGCAGGCGGGAGACTCCCGGCGCCGGGGGGCCTCCTGACCGACCTCCTCCCAGCGCTAGGCCTCCTGACCGGCCTCCAGCCAGCGCGAAGCGTCAGTGTTCCGGCCCTGCGGCCGCTTTAGAGGTTACCCGAAGGCTTGACGGGTACCGCCCCCCGGGCGGGCCCAGCTAACCCCGAGGAGGTCTTTTGCAGTGCAGGAGCTCAACCGCGACGCCAAGGAGAAGCAGGTGCAGGGAAAGGAGGTAGCAGCCCCCGCCGCGGCCGAGGACACCACCCCCGTGGAGTTCGCCGCCGCCCTCAACGTGCCCCGGGAAGGGGAGATCATCACCGGTCGGGTGGTCCACGTCAGCCCTGACCACGTGCTGGTGGACGTGGGCTACAAGTCCGAGGGGATCATCACCAAGCACGACCTCACCCACCGGCCCATCGAGTCCTGCGAGCAGGTGGTCCAGGTGGGCGACGAGATCCGGGTGATGGTCCTGTCGGTCGATGCCCACGGGGAAGGCGGCCTCCGGCTCTCCAAGCGGCGTGCCGACGAGATCGAAGCCTGGCAGCGCATCGAGGAGTGGTACCGGAACGGGGACATCATCGAGGCCCAGGTGACCGAGGCGGTCAAGGGCGGCCTCGTGGTGGATCTCGGGCTGCGCGCCTTCCTGCCCGCTTCCCAGGTGGAGCGCGGTTACGTCAACGACCTGAGCCGGTACGTGGGCCAGATCATCCGGGTGAAGATCATCGAACTGGATCGGAACAAGAACCGGGTCATCCTCTCCCGGAAGAAGGTCCTGGAGGAGGAGCGGGAGCGGGCCCGGCAGGCCTTCTGGGCGTCGGTGGAGGAAGGCCAAATTCGCACCGGCGTGGTCAAGTCCATCACCGACTTCGGCGCCTTCATCGACCTGGGCGGGGTGGACGGCCTGCTCCATGTCTCCGAGATGTCCTACGGCCGGGTGAAGCACCCCTCCGAGGTGCTGAAGGAAGGCGAAGAGGTCAAGGTCAAGGTCCTGCGGCTGGACCGGGAGAAGGGCAAGGTCTCCCTCGGGCTGAAGCAGGTGCTGCCGGATCCCTGGGAGAACGTGGCGGAGAAGTACCCCGAGGGTTCCATCGTCAAGGGTCGGGTGGCCCGGCTGGCGACCTTCGGCGCCTTCGTGGAGCTGGAGCCGGGTGTTGATGGACTGATCCATATCTCCCAGCTCGCGGACCACCGGGTTGCCAAGCCCGACGAGGTGGTGCAGCCCGGCCAGGAGGTCCTGGTGAAGGTGATCCAGGTCCGGCCCGCGGAGCGCCGAATCAGCCTCTCCCTGCGGGAAGTGGACCAGTCGCCCCTGCAGCAGGCTGGCCAGGATGCCGCCAACCCGACCGAATAAGGCCGCAGGGGGAACCGGGCAACCGAATGGCTACCCACGGGCGGGCCCTGCCGGGCCTGCCCCTTTTTGATCCGCGTTTCTCATCCGCGCCGCGAGGCGGAAGGGGGGTGTCCTGGTGCCGCTGCAGATCGCCATCGTCCCCGCCGGCCAGTGGGGAGCCGCGCTGGCGGTGCCCCTCACCGCCAACGGCCACCGGGTCCGGCTCTGGTTCCGGCGGCCGGAGGAAGCCGCCCACTTCCGCCGCACCCGGGAGACCCGGCGGCTGCCCGGGATCCGCTTCGGAGACGGGGTGACCGCCACCGAACGGCTGGAGGAGGCCGTGGCGGGGGCCGACCTGGTGGTGCTGGCCCCGGCCAGCCGGGGGTTCCGGCAGGTGGCCCGGGCCCTCCGGCCCCTCCTGCGGCCCGGGGCCATCCTGGTCTCCGCGAGCAAGGGGCTGGAGGAGGAGACGCTTCTCCGGATGTCCGAGGTCCTCGCCCAGGA
>QGUP01000282.1 GCA_003242505.1 Bacillota bacterium | reverse complement strand
TTGGTTCCGGCGTCCCCGATATGCTCTCCAGAGTCTATCTCTTGCATCTTCTGTGTTGTATAAGCTCCCTGCCTACTCCTCCCGGTCATCGCTTTGCTCTCATCGTTAGGAGGATTATAGCATCGGTCCTCCCAGGGATCAAGAGGGGTGGGGCCGTTCCGTCCCTGCATTATTTCGGTTGTGGCGGCTGTGACGGGAGCAGGCCCTCGGGCGAGTCCTCCGGCGACTGGTCGTCAGCCCCAGCCCGGAGGGCCGCCTTCAGGGCCCGGACCAGGGCCGCGGCTTCTTCCACCAGCCGCTCCGGGGGCAGCCCCTCGCCGCAGAGCCGGACCAGGGCGCTGCCCACGATCACCCCGTCGGCCACCCGAGCCACCCGGGCGGCCTGGGCCGGGGTGGCGATGCCGAAGCCCACCGCCACCGGGAGTTCGGTGTGCCGGCGCACCTCTGCCACCAGGGGGATAAACCCCTCCGGCAGGGTCTCCCGGGGGCCCGTCACGCCGGTGAGGGAGACGCAGTAGACAAAGCCCCCGGCCTCCCGGACAATGGCCGCCACCCGCTCCGGCGGCGTGGTGGGGGCCACCAGGGGGATGAGGTCCAGCCCCTCGGCCCGGGCCGCCTCCCGGAGCTCCCCGGCCTCCTCGTGGGGGAGGTCCGGGACGATGAGGCCGTCCACCCCCGCGGCCGCGGCCTGGGCGCAGAACCGGCGGTACCCTATCCGGAGCACCGGGTTGACGTAGGTCATGAGGGCCAGGGGCACCGCGGGGCTCCCGGCCCGCAGCCGGGCCGCCAGGCCCAGTACCCCCGCCGGGGTCATCCCGGCCCGGAGGGCCCGGGCCGTCCCGGCCTGGATTACCGGCCCGTCGGCCAGGGGGTCGGAGAAGGGCACCCCGAGTTCGATGACGTCGGCCCCGGCCTCCGCCACCGCCCGGGGGAGGGCGAGGCTGGTCTCCGGGTCCGGGTCCCCGGCCACCAGGTAGACGATGAGGCCCTTCTCCCCCCTGGCCCGGAGGTCGGCCAGCCGCCGGCCGATCCGGGTCCGGGGCGCCCCGGCCGGCACCGGGTTGGTCGGCATCGGGTGCCTCACGGTGCCCCTCCCTCCTTTCCGTCCACCGGCCAGCCAGCCCCCTCCGCCCGGCCTCCCGCCGGGCCCTGGGACCCTGCCCCGGCGCCTGCCCCGACCAGGTGGGCCATGACGTGGAAGATGTCCTTGTCCCCCCGGCCGCTCAGGTTGACCAGGATCACTGCGTCCCGGGGCAGGGTGGGGGCCAGTCGGGCCGAATACGCGATGGCGTGGGCGGACTCCAGGGCCGGCAGGATCCCCTCGGTCTCCGCCAGGAGCCGGAAGGCCGCCAGGGCTTCCTCGTCCGTGACGGCCACGTACTGGGCCAGCCCCACGTCCCGGAAGTAGGCGTGCTCCGGCCCCACCCCCGGGTAGTCGAGGCCGGCGCTGATGGAGTGGGCCTCCCGGATCTGCCCGTGCTCGTCCTGGAGCACCGGGGCGTAGCAGCCGTGGAGCACCCCGGGTACCCCGGCGGTGAGGGCCGCCCCGTGCCGGCCGGTCTCCAGCCCCAGGCCCCCGGCCTCCACCCCCACCAGCTTCACCTCGGGGAAGGCGGAGAAGGGATGGAAGATCCCCATCGCGTTGGAGCCGCCGCCCACGCAGGCCACCACGTAGTCCGGCAGCCGCCCCTCCGCAGCCTGGATCTGCTCGATGGCCTCCTGGCCGATGACCGACTGGAAGTCCCGGACCATCATCGGGTAGGGGTGGGGGCCCACCACCGACCCGATGACGTAGTGGGTGGTCTCCACGTGGGTGACCCACTCCCGGATCGCGGCCGAGACCGCTTCCTTCAAGGTACGGGCGCCGGCCTCCACGGGGACCACCTCCGCGCCCAAGAGGCGCATCCGGAAGACGTTGGGCTCCTGCCGGCGCATGTCCTCGGCACCCATGAAGATCTGGCACTCGAGGCCGAACCGGGCCGCGACGGTGGCGGTGGCCACCCCGTGCTGGCCGGCGCCGGTCTCGGCGATCACCCGGGTCTTCCCCATCCGCCGGGCGAGGAGCACCTGGCCCAGGGCGTTGTTGATCTTGTGGGCCCCGGTGTGGCAGAGGTCTTCTCGCTTCAGGTAGATCTTCGCCCCGCCCAGCCGCCGGGTCAGCCCCTCCGCGTAGTAGAGGGGCGTCGGCCGGCCCACGTAGTGCCGCAGGTAGTACCGGAACTCTTCCTGGAAGGCCGGGTCCGCCTGGGCCTCCCGGTAAGCCGCCTCCAGTTCCATGAGGGCGGGCATCAGGGTCTCGGGGACAAACCGGCCCCCGTAGGGGCCGAAGCGCCCCCGAGCATCGGGCTGGGACAGCGCTCGCACCGTCACCGCTGGCACCCCCTCACCGCTGCCAGGAAGTCGTAGATGCGGTCGATGTTTTTCTCCCCCCGGACCTCCACCCCGGAGGAGACGTCCACCCCGTCCGGGTCCACCGCCCGGATGGCCTCGCAGACCGTCTCCGGGGTAAGCCCCCCGGCGAGGATCACCTTCCCCGGGTACCCCTCCGCCCGGAGCCGGTCCCGGGCCGCCCGGGCCAGGGCCGGGTCCAGGGGCAGCCCGGCGCCGCCGGCGAAGGGCCCCGGGACCCGGGGCTCGATGAGGATCCCCCAGGCCTCCCGGTAAGTCAGCAGCGCCTCCAGGTCCGCCTCCCCGGCGAGGCGCACCGCCTTGATCGCCGGCAGGGGCAGCTCCCGGAGGTACTCCGGCGGCTCGTCGCCGTGGAGCTGGACGTGGGTCAGCCCCACGTACCGGGCGATCCGGACCACCTCCGCCGGCGGGGCGTCGACAAAGACCCCCACCCGGGCCACCCCCGGCAGCCCCATGGCCAGGGTCTGGGCCCGGTCCGGGTCCACCTGCCGCCGGGAAGGGGCAAAGACGAACCCCACCGCGTCCGCTCCGGCCTCCATGGCTGCCAGGCCGGCCTTCATGGTGCGGATGCCGCAGATCTTCACCCACACGTTCCCACCCCCTCCCGGGCTGCAGTCGGGGCGTCCGGGCGGGCCCCGGCCACCGGTCCTTCAGCGCCCGGGCTGGCCCCACTGACTCCGGGCGCTGGTCCGCCGGCACCCGGGCCGGGGGCACCCGGGCCGGGCCGCCCGGCTCCCACCAGTTCCAGCAGGGCCGCGCCCGGGTCCGGCTGGCGCATCAGCTGCTCCCCCACCAGCACCGCCCGGGCCCCGGCCGCTGCCACCCGCCGGCAGTCCTCCGGGGTCCGGATGCCGCTTTCGCTGACCAGCAGCACCTCCGGCGGCACCTGTCCGGCCAGTTCCAGCGTGGTTTCCAACCTGGTTTCGAAGGTGCGCAGGTCCCGGTTGTTGATCCCGACGATCCGGGCCCCGGCGGCCAGGGCCATCTCCAGTTCCGCCGGGGTGTGGACCTCCACCAGGGCCGCCATCCCCAGGTCCTCGGCCAGCTCCCGGAGGGCCCGGATCGGGCCGGCGTCCCCCAGGGCGGCGGCGATGAGGAGCACCGCGTCGGCCCCGGCGGCCCGGGCCTCGTAAACCTGGTACGGGTCGAGGATGAAGTCCTTCCGCAGGAGGGGCAGGTCCACCGCCTGCCGGACCGCCCGGAGGTGGTCCAGGTGCCCCTGGAAGAAAGGGGCGTCGGTCAGCACCGAGATCGCCGATGCCCCCGCCCGGGCGTAGGCCCGGGCGATGGCCGCCGGATCGAAATCCCGGCGGATCACCCCCCGGGAGGGGCTCGCCCGCTTCACCTCCGCGATCACCGCCACCGGCACCGCCCCGGGGCGGGCCCCCAGGTGCCGGGGGCGGGCGAGGGCCGCCGCGAAGTCCCGGGGCGGCGGAGCGGCGGCGGCCGCGGCCCGGACCTCCGCCAGGGGGAGCGC
>QGUP01000281.1 GCA_003242505.1 Bacillota bacterium | reverse complement strand
TTCTCCAGCTGCTCCAGGATGTGGGCGGTCCAGCCGGCCACCCGGCTGACCGCGAAGATGGGGGTGAAGAGGTCCGTCGGGATCCCCATCGCGGTGTAGATGCAGCCGGAGTAGAGGTCGACGTTGGGGTAGAGGCCCTTCTGCTCGAGGACGGTCTTTTCCAGCTTCCGGGTCATCTCGAACCACTTGGTGTCCCCGGTCCGCCGGGTGATCTCCTCGGCGTACCGCTCGAGGATGTACGCCCGGGGATCCTTGGTCTTGTAGACCCGGTGGCCAAAGCCCATGATCTTCCGCTTCTGGGCCAGGGCCTCCTTCACCCACTCCTCCACCCGGTCGATGGAGCCGATCTCCTCCAGGGTCTTCATCACCTGCTCGTTGGCGCCGCCGTGCAGCGGCCCCTTCAGGGTGCCCACCGCGGAGGTGATGGCGCTGTACAGGTCGGTCAGGGTGGCGATGGTCACCCGGGCGCTGAAGGTGGAGGCGTTCAGCTCGTGGTCGGCGTGGAGGATCAGGGCGATGTCAAAGACCCGGGCGAAGAAGGGGTCCGGCTCCTTGCCGGAGAGCATGTACAGGAAGTTGGCCGCGTGGCTCAGGTCCGTCCGGGGCGGGATCGGCTCCAGGCCCTTGCGGATCCGCTCCCAGGCCGCGGTCAGGGTGGCCATCTGGGCCGTCACCCGGATGGCCTTGCGGAGGTTGGCCTCCCGGCCCGTCGCCTCCGCCTCCGGGTCGAAGTTCCCCAGGAGGGAGACGCCGGTCCGGAGCGCCGCCATCGGGTGGATGTCCTTCGGCAGGGTCCGGAGGGCCGCCAGCACCGGCTCGGGCAGGGCCCGGTTCGCCTTCAGGTCCGCATCGAGCTGGTCCAGCTCCGCCCGGGTGGGCAGCCGCCGGTGCCAGAGGAGATAGACGACCTCCTCAAAGGTGGAGTGCTCGGCCAGGTCCCGGATGTCGTAACCCGCGTAGACCAGCCGGCCCTCGCGGCCGTCGATGAAGCAGATCTCCGAGGTGCCGGCCACAACGCCCTCAAGGCCTGCCTTGAAGGTCGGGGAGGCGGTCATGGTCTCTCCTCCTCTGGCGTTACTTCAGGACGTTTTCCTTGACGAACTCGATGGTCCGGGCCACGCCTGCGGCGCTCTTGTCCAGGGCGGCCTTCTCCTCCGGGGTGAGGTCGATCTCGATCACCTTCTCGACCCCGTTCCCGCCCAGGATGGTCGGCACGCCGAGGTAGAGGTCGTGATATCCATATTCGCCTTCGAGGTAAGCGATGGCCGGCAGGATCCGCTTCTTGTCCTTGAGGATCGCCTCGGCCATCTCCACCAGGGAAGCCCCCGGCGCCCAGCCCGCGGAGGTGCCCATCAGGTTGACGATCTCGCCGCCGCCCTTCCGGGTCCGCTCCACGATGGCGTCGATGGTCTCCTTCGGCAGGAGCTTTTCCACCGGGATCCCACCGGCGTAGGTGTACCGGACCAGGGGCACCATGTCGTCCCCGTGGCCGCCGAGGACGAAGGCGGTGATGTCCTCCACCGAAACCCCGATGGCCTCGGCGAGGAAAGCCCGGTACCGGGCGGTGTCCAGGACTCCGGACTGGCCCATCACCCGGTTCTTGGGGAAGCCGCTCACCTTGTAGGCGGTGTAGGTCATGGAGTCCACGGGGTTGGTGAGGACGATGATGTAGGCGTCGGGGGAGTACTTTGCGACCTGCTCGGTCACGCTCTTGACGATGCCGGCGTTGACGCTGATCAGGTCCTCCCGGCTCATGCCGGGCTTCCGGGGCACCCCGGCGGTGATAATCACCAGGTCGGAGCCCGCGGTGTCGGCGTAGTCCGCGGTGCCGACGATCTTCAGGTCCTTCCCCAGGATCGGGGTCGCCTCGTAGAGGTCCAGGGCCTGCCCCCTGGCCCAGCCCTCCTTCTGGGGGATGTCCACCAGGACGATGTCCCCCAGCCCCCGGCTGGCGGCGAAGACCGCGGTCGCCTGGCCAGTGAAGCCCGCGCCGATGATGCTGATCTTGGGTCGCTTGAACGCCATCCCGGGTCCTCCTCTGCGGATGTCGGTGGTCAGTCGTCCATGTTCTGGATGATCAGCTGGCCGAACTCCGAGCACTTGACCTCGGTGGCTCCCTCCATCAGCCGGGCGAAGTCGTAGGTGACGGTCTTGTTGGCGATGGTCCGCTCGATGCCCTTGATGATCAGGTCCGCCGCCTCGTGCCAGCCGATGAAGCGGAGCATCATCTCGCCGGAGAGGATGACCGAGCTGGGGTTGACCTTATCCAGGCCGGCGTACTTCGGGGCGGTGCCGTGGGTCGCCTCGAAGAGGCCGTAGCCGCCGGTGTAGGAGATGTTGGCCCCCGGCGCGATGCCGATGCCGCCCACCTGGGCCGCCACCGCGTCGGAGAGGTAGTCGCCGTTGAGGTTGGTGGTGGCGATGACGTCCCACTCCTCAGGCCGGAGCAGCAGTTGCTGGAAGGAGATGTCGGCGATCCGGTCCCGGATGAGGATCTTGCCCTCGGGGAGCTTGCCGCCGTACTGGTCCCACAGCTCCTCCTCGGTGATGGTGACGTCGCCGTACTCCTCCTTGGCCACCTGGTAGCCCCAGTCCCGGAAGGCCCCCTCGGTGAACTTCTGGATGTTCCCCTTGTGGACCAGGGTGACGCTCTTGCGGCCGTTCTGGATCGCGTACTCGATGGCCGCCCGGATCAGCCGCTTGGAGCCGAACTCGGAGATCGGCTTGATCCCCACCCCGACGGGGCTGTGGGCGTGGGGCACCTTCTTGCCCATCTCCTTCTCCAGGAACTCGATGACCTTCCGGGCCTCAGGGGAGTCGGCCTTCCACTCGATGCCGGCGTAGATGTCCTCGGTGTTCTCCCGGAAGATGACCACGTTCACCTTGCTGGGATCCTTCATCGGCGAGGGAACCCCGGGGAACCACCGGACCGGCCGGACGCAGGCGTAGAGGTCGAGAACCTGCCGGAGGGTGACGTTCAGCGACCGGATGCCGCCGCCCACCGGGGTGGTGAGGGGCCCCTTGATGCCCACCCGGTACTCCTTCAGCGCGGTGATGGTGTCCTCGATCAGCCACTCGCCGAACTTGTTGAGGCACTTCTCGCCGGCGTAGACCTCGAACCAGACGATCTTCCGCTTGCCGCCGTACGCCTTCTCCACTGCGGCGTCGAAGACCGGTTGGGCCGCCCGCCAGATGTCAGGACCGGTCCCGTCCCCTTCAATAAACGGAATAATCGGACGATCCGGGACCTGGAGCTTGCCGTCGACCTGGGTAATCGGCTCGCCCTCTGTCGGAGGTGACAGTTTCTGGAACTTGGCCACGCTCAGCACCTCTTCCCCACGCTGTGGTCGTTGTTGTCGGTCCGGGAGCCTGGCTCCCGGCCGGTACCCTCCCAGGTGCGAGGCCGATTGATTTTGGAACGCTGTTCCGATAGACGCGGGCAAGAATCCACGCCGGCGGTCGGCCCGGTCCCAACCGGCCCCCCACCCGGGTGCGAGATACCGTTCCCACTGTCTATAGTAACAACTCCACAACCGCACGACTAGTCCCCTTTGGCGGCCACCCGGCACAAATCTCGGTCCACGAACGAATGGATACAGTGATAAAGGGCCAAAAAAGGGCCCCCGGCCGCCCGGGGGCGGAGACTCCCCGAGGCGGCGGGGGCCCGGGCCGGGGCCTCATGTGCCCCTCACCAGGCCGGCGGCGGAGCGAGGTGGCTGAGGGGCTGGCCGAGGGGCACCGCCGGCGCCGAGCCGGCCTGGGGCGAGGCGGGGGGCTGGAACCCGCCCTGGGGCCAGGGGAGCCGCGGCATCCCCTGGGGGGGGCGCCTTCCTGGCCCCCGGGGTGGCTCTTATACACCACCTCCGGCCCACGACACCGTACCAGCTCTTGGATGCCGGCTTTTGCCTGTAA
>QGUP01000280.1 GCA_003242505.1 Bacillota bacterium | reverse complement strand
GGCCCGGCGGCGCCACCGGTCCCGGACCAGGTTGGCGGCGATCCGGAAGAGCCAGTTCTGCACCGACCCCTCCGGCCGGTACCGGGCCGCGGCCCGGAGGGCCCGGACAAAGGTCTCCTGCATCAGCTCCTCCGCCAGGTCCCGGTCCCCGCACATCCGGTAGAGAAAGGCAAAGAGGGAGTCCTGGTGCCGGGCGATGAACTCCGCCAGGTTCTCCACCTCCCCACCTCCCGTAACAAAAAACGCCCGGGGCCGGGAAAAGTTCATGAGAATCAAGAGAAAAATGGGGCAGCCCGCAGGCTGCCCCTTATGCCGCGGCCGCTCTTCCTGCAGCGGCCGCCCCTCTTGCCGCAGGCGGCCCCTCTTGCCGCAAGCGGCCCCTTGCCGCGGCTGCCCTTCTGGCAGCGGCTGCCCCTCTGGCCGCAGGCGGCCCTTTATGGTTTTCCGGTACTACCCCACCGACAGCCGGCCCAGGTCCGCGGGCCGGGTGAGGAGGCGGCCGATGGCCCGAAGCATCGCCAGCCGGTTGCGCCGGAGCGCCGGGTCCTCCGCCATCACCAGCACCCGGTCGAGGAAGGCGTCCACCGGGGCCTTCAGCCGGACCGCCAGCCGGTAGAAGCCCAGGTAGTCCCCCGCAGCCAGGGCGGCCTCCGCGGCCTCCCGGAGGTCGCCAAAGGTCTGCCACAGCTCCCGCTCCGGCTCCTCGGCGAAGAGGGACGGGTCCACCTCCGCCTCGGCGGCCCCGTGCTCCGCGGCCTTCACCGCCAGGTTGGCCACCCGCTTGAAGGCGGTGGTGACCGCGGCGAACTCCGGCTCCTGGAGGCTCCGGGTGAGGGCCTCGGCCCGGCGGAGGAGGTCCACCATGTCGTCCATCCCCGCCGCCAGCACCGCGTCCACCACATCGGGCCGGTGGCCCTGCTCCCGGAGCAGCCCCTCCAGCCGGACCCGGAAGAAGTCGAGAAGCGCTGCCTTCGCCCGGGACCGCTCCTCCGGGGTGAAAGCGTCGCCGTAGCCCGCGAGGGCCGCATCGAGGAGCCAGGAGAGGGAAAGCCGCAGCTCCCCCTCGGTGACGATGGCCGTCACCCCCAGGGCCGCCCGGCGCAGGGCGTAGGGGTCCTGGGAGCCGGTGGGGATGAGCCCCAGGAGGAAGAAGCCCGCCAGGGTGTCCAGCTTGTCCGCCAGGGCCACCACCGTCCCCGGGGCGGTGCCGGGGAGCCGATCGCCGGCAAACCGGGGCAGGTAGTGCTCGAAGATCCCGGCGGCCACCTCCGGGTCCTCCCCCTCCAGCCGGGCGTACTCCCGGCCCATCACCCCCTGCAGCTCGGGGAACTCGTAGACCACGTGGGTGGTGAGGTCGCACTTGGCCAGGGTGGCCACCCGGTCGCACCGGGCGAGGTCCGCCTCCCCAAAGCCCAGGGCCTCGCCGATCTGCCGGGCCAGGGCCCGGAGCCGCTGCACCTTGTCGTAGAGGCTGCCGAGCTTCTCCTGGAAGACGATCTGCTTCAAGTCCTTCAGCCGGCTCTCCAGGGGGCGCTTCCGGTCCTCCTCGAAGAAGAACCGGGCATCCGCCAGCCGGGCCCGGAGCACCCGCTCGTTGCCCCGGCGGACCGTCTCCAGGTGCTCCTCCCCGCCGTTCCGCACCGCGATGAAGTAGGGGAGCAGCCGGCCGTCCTCCCGGTCGTAGACGGGGAAGTACCGCTGGTGCTCCCGCATGGAGGTGACCAGCACCTCCTGGGGCACCTCGAGGAAGGCGGGATCGAAGTTGCCGTGGAAGGCCAGGGGCTGCTCCACGAGCCAGGTGATCTCATCCAGAAGCGCCTCGTCCCGGGGCACCCAGCCCCCCAGTTCCCGGGCCACCTGGCTCACCTGGTGCCAGATGGTCCGCCGCCGCTGCTCCTGGTCCACCATCACCCCGGCCCGGGCGACCTTGACGAAGTAGTCGTGGACGTCGTCCACCGGGATCGGCTCCGCCGGCCCCAGGGTCCGGTGCCCCCGGGTGGTGCGGCCGCTCTCCAGCCCCGCCACCGTGAAGGGGATCACCTCATCCCCGAGGAGGGCGAGGATCCACCGGATGGGCCGGGCAAAGCGGATCTCCCCGGTGCCCCAGCGCATGGACTTGGGGAACTCGAGGGAGGTAATGAGCCGCTCCAGGAGGGCCGGCAGCACCTCCGCCGCCGGCTGGCCGGCCTCGTGCTTCACCGCGTAGACGTACTCGCCGCCCTTCTCGTCGGTCCGGACCACCAGGGACTCCACCGGCACCCCCTGGCTGCGGGCAAAGCCCTCCGCAGCCCGGGTGGGCCGGCCCTCGGCGTCGAAGGCCGCCCGCCGGGACGGCCCCCGGACCACCACCTCCTGGTCCCGCTGCCTCAGGGCCAGGTCCCGGACCAGGAGCACCAGCCGCCGGGGGGTGCCGAAGGTCTCCACCGGCCCGTGGTCCAGGCGAGCCGCCGCCAGGGCCGCTTCCGCCTTCTCCTTGAGCTGGGCCAGGGCCGGCCCGCAGAACCGGGCGGGCAGTTCCTCCACCCCGATCTCCAGGAGCAGATCCCGGGTCGCCATTACCGGTCACCTCCGTCCACCTGGGCGCTCTCCGCCGGGGATTCCCCCGGCTGGCCGGCGCCCGCGCCCGCCGGCCCCGCCGCCGGCGCCGCGCCGTCGGCCCCGGCGCTGGCCGATGCCAGGGCCGCCCGGCCGTACCGCCGCTCCCCCATGGGCCGCAGCAAGGGGTAGCCCAGCCGCTCCCGCTGGTCGAGGTAGGCCTTGGCCACCTGCCGGGCGAGGCTCCGCATCCGGGCGATGTACCCGGCCCGCTGGCTGACGGAGATGACCCCCCGGGCGTCCATCAGGTTGAAGATCTGGGAGCACTTGAGGAGGTAGTCGTAGGCCGGCAGGATCAGCCCCGCGGCCAGCACCCGCTTCACCTCGGCCTCGTAGCGGTTGTAGGTCTCGAAGAGCAGGTCCGGGTCCGCCACCTCGAAGGCGTAGGCCGACTGCTCGTACTCGTACTGCTGCCAGACGTCGCCGTAGGTGATGCCCGGGGCGTACAGGACGTCGAAGACGTTGTCCACCCCCTGGATGTACGCGGCGATCCGCTCCAGACCGTAGGTGATCTCCACCGGAACCGGGTGGCAGTCAAAGCCGGCGAACTGCTGGAAGTAGGTGAACTGGGTGATCTCCATCCCGTCGAGCCAGACCTCCCAGCCCAGCCCCCAGGCCCCGAGGTTGGCAGCCTCCCAGTTGTCCTCGACAAACCGGATGTCGTGCTCCCGGGGGTTGATCCCGAGCGCCTTGAGGGACTCCAGGTAAAGCTCCTGAATGTTGTCCGGCGAGGGCTTCAGGAGCACCTGGTACTGGTGGTGCTGGTAGAGCCGGTTCGGATTCTCGCCGTACCGGCCGTCGGCCGGCCGGCGGGACGGCTCCACATAGGCCACCTTCCAGGGCTCGGGGCCCAGGGCCCGGAAGAAGGTGTGGGGGTTCATGGTCCCGGCGCCCTTCTCCAGGTCGTAGGGCTCCCCGATGAGACAGCCCTGGTCGGCCCAGAACCGGTGCAGGGCCAGGATGATCTCCTGCAGGGTCATCATGGGCGCTCCCCTCCCGCACTGCCGCTGCGTCGCGAAACGACAGCATTGCATGGCAAAAGCGGCTCTCGCCCCCGGCAAGACACAAGCCGGGGACGAGAGCCGCGCTGGGCTCCCGCGGTTCCACCCCGATTGGCAGCCGCCGCGGCGGGCCGCGGCCGGCCGCCCACCTCATTCCCTATGCACTTGCGGCTCCAGGACGCCTTCCCTGGCCCACACACCTGCCGCACTCGCACCGCCGGCGGCTCTCTGGGAGGCGGGTCGCCAGGTACTCCTTCCCTTCATTGCCGGTCCGTGAACATGAACTTAGCATCCCCGGCCGCCCCCTGTCAAGCGCGCCGG
>QGUP01000279.1 GCA_003242505.1 Bacillota bacterium | reverse complement strand
GAGTTTGCCGGCGGCGGCGCCACCGTCCCCATCAGCAGCTTCGGCAACGCCCTGGTGAAGGGGGCGCTGATGGAGGCCCGGACCCATGGGGTCCTGGGGGTGCTGACGGGGATGTTCGAACTCACCTCCACCGGCATCACCGCCGCCATCGTCTTTGGGTTCCTGGCGGCCGTCACCTTCAACCCCAAGAGTTAGGTCGCGCCGCGGGAGTGAGGCCGCCCCCAGCCTGGTGGCCGGCCCGGCGGGTGCTGCCTGGCCCGGCGGCCGTGGCCGGCCCGGTGGGTTGCCTCGCCCGGCGGCCGTGGGCGACCCGGTGGGTGCTGCCTGGCCCGGACCGTGGCCGGCCCGGCAGCAGGTGCCCGGTGGGGCAGACGGACGGGAAACGACGGCGGAGGACCGGTGCGCTGGAGCCGCTGAACAGGAGAGGATGGGAGAAAGATGACGGTGCAACAGGATCTGCAGAAGGCCATCGCCATCGCCAAGGCCCAGATGGGGACCTACGCGGTCTTTGCCGCCTCCACCCAGGACCCGGCGGCCCGGGCGATGTTCGACGGCATGGCCCAGGACATGGACCGGCACGTGAAGGTGCTGGAGTCCCGGCTCCAGTACCTGAACCAGAACAACCAGCTCAACCAGCGGCAACAGCAGAAGCAGAACCAGCAGGAGGCCCGGGCCCAGGAGCAGATGGAGCCGCCGCAGTAACCGGCGGCTCGGCGGGCCGGGCCGGGTGCAGGCGCCGCCGCCGGGGGCAGTGCCGGACCGCCCGTGCCGGCGCTCAGGTGGCCCTCGGGGTGGGACACCCGGTGGCTGGCCAAGTGCTGGCGCCAAGGCGGCTCTAGTGCACGGCCCCGGACGGGTCTGCCCGCCCCAGGCGCCGGACCTGCCGGAGCCGCTCCTGCACCTGGAGGAGGCTCACCTCGAGATGGTCAAGCCGCCCGGCGGCCAGGTGGCCGGCGCAGGCGCCCAGAAGTTCCTCCGCTTCCTGGAGGAGGGCGGCGGCCCCGGGCCGGTCGGCCGCGGTGCGCCGGAGGGCATCCAGTTCCTCTCGGGCCTGCTGGAGGGCCACCGCGGCGCTCCGGTACTGGCTCACCTCGGACTCCACTCGCTCGAGGCTGATGGCCACGTCCTCCGCCTTCTGGAGGGCTGCCACCGGGTTGTCCTTTCGGAGTTCGACCACCGCCTGGTCCAGGAACTGCTCCATGCGGGCCAGTTGGCCGGCCACGGGCAGGTCCGGCGCGCCCGCCGCGGCGGCCGCGGCCAGGTCCCGGCGGGCCGCTGCCAACCGCTCCCGCACCTCCCGGATGCGGGCCTCGGCCTCGGCCCACCGTTGCCGGTACGCCCGGAGCGCGGCCTCAAGTTCGTCGAGGAGGGGATGGACCGCCTCCAGGGCCCGGATGGCGGCCGCGGCCTGTTGCCGCACTCCGCTCAGATCCCCTCTGGCTGCCCGCTCCCTGACCTCCTCCGCCTGCTGGCACGCCGCATCGTAGGCGGCGGCCGCCCGCTGGAAGGCCCGCTCCACCGCGGCAAAGGCCGCCGCGGTCCGTCCGGCTCCCGGGCGGGCATCGGTGACCTGACCGAAGAGCGCGACCACCCGCTCGGCCACCCGGGCCTGGGCCGCCGCCACCCTGGCGGTCTCCTGTTCCAGCCGCCGCCGGCGCTCCCGGGCGGCCTGGCGGAGGGTCAGGGCGTACCCGACGCCCAGTATGGTCAGCATGGCCAGGAGGAGAAATCCGGCCTCCATCGCCGCACCTCACCCTGCCCAAGGCTCCTGTCTTCGGGACCGGAAGCAGAACCGAACCTCCATCTACTGGGAGCGCAGGAGGGCCCCAGGGGGTTCGCGTCCGCCGGGGCCGCCCCCGCAGCAGGGGCCGGGGCCCGGGATCCCGAAGAGGCTCTTGTGCCGCTCTGCTCCGGCGGAGGCTTCCCATCCAGGAAGTTCGCTACTTCCGACCGTCTCCGGTCGAGGACGGTCGGAATCCAGGACCCTGTCCACCGAGGACCTTCCGAATCCCGGCCCCGCTCCGAACCAGGAGACTCTGAATCCGGAGGTTGGCTCCCTGTGCACCAGCTCCTCGGTTACGCCCAGATCGCTGTGGGCGCCCTCATCACCGCCCTGGGTCTGAACCTTTTCTACATCCCCTCCAACCTGATGGAAGGCGGGCTCACCGGTCTGGCCCTGCTCTCCCACTACCTCTGGGGCCTTCCGGTCGGCGGGGTCTACGCTGCCCTCAACCTGCCTCTGCTGGTGGCCACCTGGCGGGTCTGGGGGCGGGAGGGGCTGATGAAGACCATCTGGGGCACCCTCGCCCTCTCTGCGGCCATCGAGGCCACCGCCGGCCTCCGGGTGCCGACGCCGGACATCTGGCTCGCCACCCTCTACGGGGCGGTCCTGGCGGGCCTGGGCCTGGGGATCATCTTCCGGGCCGGCGGCACCACCGGCGGGACGGACATCGTCGCCCGGCTTGTCTGGCGGTACTTCGGCATCGAGATGGGGAAGACCCTCTTCGCCATCGACGTGGTGGTCCTGGGCCTGTCAGGGTACTTCTTCGGCCATGTGGTGATGCTCTACTCCCTGGTCGCCACCTTTGTGGCCACCCGGGTGATCGACGTGGTGCAGGAGGGGCTGTACGCGGCCAAGGCCCTCACCATTTTCTCCGACCGGCCCCGGGAGATCGCCGCGGCCCTGATGCAGCGCCTGGAGCGGGGGGTGACCCTCTATCCCGCGGTGGGGGCGTACACGGGCCAGACCCGGGAGGTGGTCTACTGTGTCGTGGGTCGGGCGGAGGTCTCCCGGGCCAAGGCCCTGGTCTATGAGCTGGACCCCCGGGCCTTTGTGGTGGTCACCGATGTCCACGAGGTGATGGGGGAGGGGTTCCAACCGCCTCCCACCGGGGCCGTGCGCCGGCCCGGGGCCGGCCAGGAAGTCAGGGGCCCCGGGTGATAAGTTCTTGACAGCATGGGGGTCACCGGGGTATGATGACAGTGTTTCGACGGCCCTGCCGGCCATAGCCGGCATCCGAGAGCCCCTCACGCCGCGGGGTGGAGCAGCCAGGTAGCTCGTCGGGCTCATGACCCGAAGGTCGAGGGTTCAAATCCCTCCCCCGCAACCAAGGTGGCCGAAACCTGACGGAAGGTCCCTCCTGCGAGGGACCTTCTCCTCTTTCTGTAGTTTGTAGTTGACCCGGCGGCTTCCCGGGCCGGCGAACCGCCCGGGCCGGCGAACCACCCACCCGGGCCGGGCATCCGCCCCGGATGGCCGTCAGCCCCGGATGCGAATCACCCAGAACCGGGTCTTCTCCCCCCAGCCCAGGTCCCAGGGCACCCGATACCGGTCGGCGGTGTGGCTGCTGACCACCGCGTACCCGCCGGCCCCCTGGCCGACCACCACCGAGACGTGGACCACATCGCCCCCTTGCTCGTAGGCGATGATGTCCCCCGGCGCCAGGGCCGGCAGCCCCGGGCCGCCGGCCGCCTCAGCCACCCGGGCGAAGCTCCCCCGGGCCACCAGCTGCCCCCGGCCGCTCTGGATGAGGTACCGGGCCAGGCTGCCGGCGTTGATCCAGGTTGTGGTCGCCTCCCGGCGCCGGGCGTCGTAGCGCCACGCCCCGGTGGGCCGGAGTCCGCCCGCGGCCAGCACCTGGGAGGCGAAGTTGGCGCAGTCGCCGCCCAGGCCGGTGTAGTCCCGGTACTGCCGGTTGTACCGGTGGCCGTTGCCGCAGCCCCAGGCGACGCCGCAGTAGGTGTCCGCGTACCGGGCCGCTGCCTCCCGGTCAAACCGCCCCGCTCCGGACCGGCCCGCCCCGGCTAGCGCGGACGGGTCCGCCGCTGCCGGCGCCTCCCCCGGGGAGGCCACCGCCGGCGACCGGGTGAGGGGCGGGAGCCCGGCCTCCGGCGGCGGGCCGGCCTCGTACCGCGGGTCCAGGCCGTGATCCGACCGCACCC
>QGUP01000278.1 GCA_003242505.1 Bacillota bacterium | reverse complement strand
CAGCCGCTTTGTCATCACCCCTGCGGGGCGCCAGAAGGTGGAGGCGCTGGGGCTGGACCGGGTGGCCGATCCGCAGTGCGAGACCTGCGGGGGGCGCGGACACGTCCTGCGGCCGCCCTTCGACCGCGTGCTGGCGGAGTTCCGGGAGATCGTGGCCATGCGGCCGAAGGCCACCACGGACTTCGACCAGGGCTACGTCACCCCCGAGACCACGGTGCTGCGCCTCGCCCTGATGGCCCAGCACGGGGACCTCGCCGGCCGGGACCTGCTGCTCCTGGGCGATGACGACCTCACCGGCATCGCCGCGGCCCTCTCGGGGCTGCCCCGGCGGATCTGCGTCCTGGATGTGGACGAGCGGATCGTCCAGTTTGTCCGGGATGTGGCCCGGGACCGGGGCTGGCAGAACGTCCAGGCCGAGGTCTACGACGTGCGGGAGCCGCTGCCGGCTCACCTCCGGGGCCAGTTCGACACCTTCTTCACCGACCCGGTGGAGACCCTGAAGGGCATCTTCCTCTTCCTCAGCCGCTGCACCGAGGCGCTCCGGGGTCCCGGCGCCGCCGGCTACTTCGGCCTCTCGTACCTGGAGGCCTCCTGGCAGAAGTGGCGGCAGATCCAGCAGGGGCTCCTGGAGATGGGCTACGCCATCACCGAGATGCGCGGCGCCTGGCAGGACTACCTGCTGGAGGAGATCGTGGCCCGGGGCTACCCGGTGGCCAAGATGGCTCCGGTGCCGGTCGAGGAGCCGGACGTTGCCTTCTACACCAGCACCGTCTACCGGCTGGAGCTGGCCGAGGAGCCCAGGCCCATCTACACCGGCCGGGTGGAGCTTGGCCGGGAGCTGTACTACGACGAGGAGGCCGCGGTCACGCTCCCCGAGTAAGCCGCAGGCCGGGCGGCCGGCGCAGGCCGAGGGCTGCATCGCCCACGGAGGAGCGACCCGGCGGAAACAGGTGCGCCCCTGGCGGCTCTTCCCGCCGCCAGGGGCGCTTCTCTCCTCCGCCGGATCAGGCCCCGGCCTTGAGGTACCGGTCGAACCAGCCGACGATGGTCTTCAGCCGGTGGACCCGGTGCCAGGGCTTGCCGGTCCGGCTCATGCCGTGGGACTCCCCGGGGTAGCGGACGAAGAGCACCTCCCGGCCCAGAAGCTTCAGGGCCGTGTAGAGCTGCTCCGCCTGCTCGATGGGGCACCGGAGGTCGTTCTCCTGGTGTTCGATGAGCAGGGGCGTCCGGACCCGGGAGGCCCAGAGAAGCGGGCTCTGGTGCAGGTACGGCTCCAGGTCCTCCCACCAGAGCCGGCCGCCGAACTGCCGGACCCGGAGGAAGCCCAGGTCCGAGGTCCCCATCGCGCTCATCCGATTGACCACCGACCGCATGGTCACCGCGGCCTTGAACCGGTCGGTGTGGCCCACGATCCAGTTGACCATGAAGCCGCCGTAGCTGCCCCCGGCCACCCCGAGGCGCTCCGGGTCGATCTCCGGGTGCCGCCGGAGGGCCTCCTCGAGGCCGGCCATGACGTCGGCGTAATCCTTGTTGCCCCAGTCCGCCCGGATCACCCGGCAGAAGGCCGCCCCGTACCCCAGGCTGCCCCGGGGATTGGTGAAGATCACCCCGTACCCAGCGGCGGCCAGCAGGTGGAACTCGAACATGAACCCGCTGCCGTACTGGGCCATGGGGCCGCCGTGGATCTCCAGGATCGCCGGGTGCCGCTCCCCCGGCGCCACCCCGACGGGCGGCAGGTACCAGCCGTCCACCCGGGGCTCCCCCGGGCCGGCCTGGAACCAGAACCGCTCCGGCACGGTGAGCTCCAGTTCGGCCAGCAGGCCCGCGTTCAGGGCCGTGAGCGGCTGCTCCCGGTACCCCTCCAGTTCCGCGGGGGCCAGGAGGTGAGGCGGGTCCGGGGGCCAGCCGCCTACCGGCCCACCGGCCTGCCCTCCGGCGCTGGCACCGCCGCCCCCAGTGCGGCCGGCCTCGCCCTCCGGCCGGCTTGCCTGAGCACCGCCGCCCCCGGCCCCCGGCGGGGCGATCCACCCCAGGCAGACCTCCGCAGGATTCCGGGGCGTCGCGGCGACAAAGGCCAGCCGCTCCCCCTCCGGGGCGAGGGCGAAGCCGTGGATCACCCGGTCCCCCGGGGTGACCCGGGCCACCCGGCCGGTTGCCACCTCCACCCGGTGGACGTGGACCGTGCCGCCGTCGCTGACCAGCATGTAAACGTGCCGGCCGTCGGGGCTGAAGGCCGGCCGGGCTTCGCCCGGCAGGGGCATGTCCGTGATGGTCTCGTTCTCGAAGGGCCGATCAAAGTCCGGTGCGAGGTACCGGGGCGGCGCCGGGTTCGGGGCCGGCCCCTCGCCGTCCGCCGCGGCCCGGGCCTCAGGCGGCACCGGCACCTGAAGGAGCCGGACGTTGTCATACCCCTGCTCCTCCGGATCCGAGGCCAGGCAGACCACGCTGCCGCCGTCGGGGGCCCAGGCCGGCCGCTTCAGCCCCAGCCGGTCGTCGGTCAGAGGGATGAGGGGCCAGGGCTTCCCCTCCGGCGGCCGGTCCGCCCGGACCAGCCAGAGCTGGTCCCGGTCAGGGCGGTAGTCCCAGTCCGGCCAGCGCTTCCCCGTCAGCACCAGGTAGCGCCCGTCCGGGGACCAGGCCGGATCGCCGTGGGGGTAGGGCCCTGCGGTCACCAGCCAGGGCTCTCCCTCCGGCACCGGCACCACCGCCACCTGCCGGTGGCGGGTGAGGTCAAAGAAGCCCTCCCCGTCCAGCTTGTGCCAGAGCCGGTCGATCACCTTCACGTCCCGGGTGTACTTCTCGTACAGGTCCGCCGGCTCCGGTTCCGGCCCTTCCGGCTCCAGCCCCCGCTCCCCCACCAGGACCGTCACCGCCAGCCGCCGGCCGTCCGGGGACCAGGCCAGGTCCCGCACCCCGCCCCGGATCCGGGTGAGCTGCCAGGCCTCACCCCCGTCCAGGGGCAGGAGCCAGACCTGGCGGCTGCCGCTCCGCTCGGAAAGAAAGGCCAGGTACCGCCCATCCGGGGACCACCGGGGCTGGGTATCCCTGGGCCCCGCGGTCACCGGCCGGGCCCCCGACACCAGGGCCGGGGCGGCCGGCCCGGCGGCGCCGTCGGGCTTCAGGGGCGCGGGGGCGACCCAGATCCGGTGCTCGTACTGGTTGGTCTCCCGGTTGAGGCTCCTGACCACAAAGGCGACCCGACTGCCGTCGGGGCTGAACTGGACATCGCCCGCCAGCCGGAAGCCGAAGAGATCCTCCGCCTGCAGGCGGCGACCCGCCATCCTGTCCACACCTCCGGGCTGCTGCCTTCCTGTCCACACCTCCGGCTCGCTCCCGCCGCCCTGGCCGCACTTCCAGCATGCCCCTGCCGCAGCCTCCTCAGCCCACCAGGGCCCGGAGCAGGGCCATGGCGGCGATGCCCGTCAGCACCGTCGCCATCAGGTTGCGGGTGAGAAGGGCCACCGCCAGGGTCGGAAGGGTGGCCCAGAGCCCCAGGTTGTTCGCCAGCCCCAGGAGCCGGCCCTCCGGTACGAAAAGCTCCCGGGCCAGGAGCGCGGCCAGCACCGCCACGGGGATGTACGCCAGCCACCGCATCAGCCAGTGGGGCAGGGCAAACCGGGAGAGCAGCACCAGGGGCAGGATCCGGGGCAGGGCCGTCACCAGGGCCATCCCCCCGATCACCAGCAGCACCTGCGGGTCCAGGGTCACCGCTCCCACCACACCCCCAGGGCCGCGGCCACCACCGCGGCGAGGATCACGTTCCACCGGCCGGGGATGAGCAGGCCCGCCGCCACCGTCAGCACCCCGGCGGCCAGGGCCACCCCGAGCCGCACCCTCCGGCCCCGCCGCTCCTCCGGGGACCCGAGCTGGAGCACCAGCAGGGCGACGAACATCGCCGACAGGGCAAAGTCCAGCCCCAGGGCCCGGGTGTCCGGGATCGCCTCGC
>QGUP01000277.1 GCA_003242505.1 Bacillota bacterium | reverse complement strand
CAGCAACTTCATCAGGTGTTCGCTCGTCTGGTGGTAGCGGTGACCGATCCGCGGTCCGGCCGAAGCCATCGAAGACCATCCGCAAAATTTCGCGAAACGATAATGGTGCCTTAACGGGCCTGCCTCATCATCCGGGGTGGAGCTGGACGCCAGCCTGAAGGGAGACGCGAGCTAAGATGGCACCACGTCCTTTGGCCTGGGTTGCGAAAGATCGACGCCGGCCAGGGCTGCGTGGCGCCCAACGACGAGACCATCCGCAGCGGCACCTACCCCCTCGCCCGGCCGGTCTATATCTACCCCACCCGGAAGGCGCTGGAGCGGCCGGAGGTCAAGGCCTTCGTCGAATTCTACCTGAAGAACGCACCTGAGCTGGTCCCTGAGGTAGGCTACACCCCCCTGCCCCAGGAGATGTACGAGGAGAGTCTGCAGAAGATCCAGTAACCGCGGGAGCGGCCCCGGGGGTAAGTAGCCCCCGGGGCCCTTGCCATTGGTTCGCGGCCGTCACCCGGCGCCCGGCCTGACCAGGTTCGCGCTACTGGGACATCATGGTGTGGATAATGGTCATCCTGGGGGGCGCCACGGTGATCCGGATTTGCCGGAACGCCTCGTTCCAGCGGGGCTCCAGGTCGGGCCAGTACCCCGGTAACCGGGACCGGACCAGGGCGCCGAACCCGAACACGTCCGCCCCAGCCGCCTGTGCCTTCCGGATGGCCTCGGTCACGGAAACGGACACGTCGCGGGCGACGGCGGCCTCCAGGTCCTGCAGCACCTCCGGGGTGATGGGGTGTACCGGGCACTGCAGCTCGAGGAGAAAGAGGTAGCCGACCAGGCGGACCTGCAGACCCACTTCCGCCCCAGAAGCATAGGGGGCGACATGGGCCTTGCCCCGCGCCACCCGGACCGATAGGTGGCGGTCGCTGTCCCCGGGGCAGGGAACCGTGATCACCTGGTCGCGGACCAGCCCCCGTAGCCACATCCACCCCGTCAGCTCCCGGTGGGTGAACTCCCCCACCCAACGGTCTCCCTGGTACAGGTAGGCACCGTCCAGATTCAGCCGGAGGCGTGGCCGGCCCTCGCCCTCTCCCCCCTCGGGGATGAGGGTGAGCCGGGGCACCAACGGCTCCTCTGCCGGGTCGTAGTAGGCCGCCAGAACGTCCTTGAGTTCGAGGAGCGGACTGAAGCGGCCCAGGAGCAGTTCGCTGACCTCCTTGGTCGGGTAGGACTCCAGGTCGGGTATCTGGTCCAGGGCCGCCCGGGCCGTGCCCTCGACCACCACGAGCTGGTTGGTCAGACGCACTTCCGGGTTGCGAAGTGCATAATCCAGCAGAGGTTCCAGGCCGCTCCGGGCGAGCTCCTGGCCCACGAGGATCACCCGGTTGTGGTGGAGGGTGATCTGGTCGGCCATCTGCCGCTGGGCCGACTGGAGGGCGTCGGCAATGGTCCGGCCCTCCGCGGTGACCAGCCGCTTGCCCGTTGCCATGCCGCCGTCCTGCCGGTTGCCACCGCCGCTTCCGTCGCCGCCGGGCCGGGCGAGGGCCAGGCTGACCTGGAGCGCCCCGGACTCGGCCCGGTCGACCCCGCTCCCCAACACCACCGCCAGATCGTTGGATTCCCGCCGGCTCCAGCATCCGCTTGCCAGCAGGGAAACCGCCGCCAGAATGGGCGCCAACCACCTAGCCGAGCTCATGGGACGCCCTGTCCTTTCGATTGCGCTTGGGGACCGGCCATCCACGTAAGCCGCCAACGGCGAGGAGCAAGAGGGGAATGCCCAGCTGGATGGGCAGGACCGTCGGGGTCAGGCCCGACACGGCCCAGGAGGCTTGGCTATTGAAGCTCGGCCAAAGCTGCGTCAGGGCCAGGGCGGCGATGACCTGGGCGGCGACCGACCAGGGTGTGAAGGGGATGCCAGCGGAATGCCGGGCGGCGAGCCCTGCCGCCAGCAGGCAGAGGCCGACCTTGACAAACATGCCCATGATCCAGATCCCCACGAGAACGATTTCGGTACGTTCCAGGAACTCGCCGATCCGAATCTGCTGCACCAGGGCGTAAGTGGGGTAGCTCAGCCGGGCGGTGAGTTCCGGGCCGAAGACGGTGGTGCACAAGGATGCCACCACGGCCAGGATCGCAACGGCCAGGCTGTACCCGTAGAGAGCCCAGCGACCGTCCCTGGCCGGGTTCTGCAGATACGGGAGGAGGAAGCCGAAAATGAGCGCCTCGCCAAACCACCCGACGGCCAGGCGGCCCGGAGGACCGGGCCCGGCCCGGGCAGGAGTACCGGCAGCAGGTGCCCGAGGCGGATCTCATCGACCAACAGCAGGAAGACGGCGCTGATGGCCGCGATGTAGCTGACAGCGAGAAAGCCGGAAAGGTGGCCCAGCACCTCGACTCCATCGTAGATGGCGTACACGGCGAGGCCGAGGATCAGGCCGCCGATGACGAGGTGCGGGGTGCCCGGCAGGATCGCCATGCCGATGGAGTCCATCAGGTTGCGGACCACGAGGGAGCAGAGGAACAGGAAAAACGCCCAGCACAGGATCCCCACCAGCCCGCCGGCCCACTTGCCCAGGAGATACCGGGCCGCCTGGGCCAGGCTGATCCCCGGGTACCGGCTGGCCACCGCCCAGGTCGCCATCACCACGGGCAGGCCGCCAACGCCGCCGGCCAGCACGGCCAGCCAGGCGTCCCTGCCGGCCAGCTCGGCCATCACCGCCGGCAGGAAAAGGAGCTGGGCCACCTGGGAGTACAGGGCCATCAGGCAACCGAGCTGAAAGCCGGTCATCTGCTGACGCATGGCGTCACTCCCCTGGCGGGTGCGGCGGGCGGGCAGCGGCCTGCCGCTGCTGGTCCTGGGCGGGGATGCTTCTCGGCCTCCGGGCCATCTGCCACCAGGGCAGGCGGAAGACGGCGTCCTTCAGGTCCCCGGGGATGACGGGGGCCAGGGGGGCCAGGTACGGAACCCCGAAGGAGCGCAGCCGGGCCAGGTGAATGAGGATGGCCATGAATCCCAGAAAGATCCCCAGGGCGCCGAAGGTTCCGGCCAGGAGCATCATGGGGAAACGCAGAATGCGGATGGCCATGGCGGCGTTGAACCTGGGAATCAGGAAGGAAGCGATGCCCGTCAGGGAGACGACGATTACCATGGGGTTGGAGACGATTCCTGCCCGCACCGCCGCCTCGCCAATCACCAGGGCCCCGACGATGCTGACCGCCTGGCCTACCTGCCGCGGGAGCCGGACGCCCGCCTCCCGCAGGGCTTCAAAGGCAGTCTCCATCAGCAGCGCCTCGATGAGGGCCGGGAAGGGAATGCTCTCCCGGGCGTTCAGGAACGCGAGCAGCAGGCTGGTGGGGAGCATTTCCTGATGGAAGGTGGTGAGGGCAATGTAAAGGGAAGGGCCCAGGAGAGCCAGGGCCACATACAGCCACCGCAGCAGCCGGATGGCCGAACTGGCGGGCGAGCGCCCGTAGTAGTCCTCCGGTGCGTGGATCAGGTCCGGAAAAACCGTGGGGGCGAGCAAGACAAAGGGAGTGCCATCGGTAAAGATGGCCACCCGCCCTTCCAGCAAGTCGGCGGCGACGACATCCGGCCGCTCCGAGTGTTTCAGCAGGGGGAAGATGGTCCAGGGGGTATCCTGGATAAATTCTTCAATATACCCACTTTCCAGTATGCCATCAATCCGGATGCGCCCGATCCGCCTGCGCACCTCCGCCACCAGCTCCGGCCGGGCCACCCCGGCCACATAGGCGATGGCGACCCGGGTGCGGGTGACGGTCCCCAGGTGCAGATCCTCGATGTGGAGCCGGGCGGTGCGGAGCCTGCGGCGCAACAGGGCCAGGTTGGTGCTGATGGATTCCACAAACCCTTCCCGGGGGCCCCGGACCACCGACTCGCTGGAGGGTTCCGCCACCTGACGCTGGTCCCATTCCGGGGTGCCGAGGCGCACAAACCGGTCGGTGCC
>QGUP01000276.1 GCA_003242505.1 Bacillota bacterium | reverse complement strand
CCCCTCCCGGTGCCCCGGGACCGGGAGCCCCCGGGGGCCCCGGGCGGTGAAGAGGGGGAGGGAGCGGTAGTAGGAGGGGTTCTCCCCCACCCCCGCGTCCCCGGGCTCTGTCAGGGCCCGGACGATGAGGGCCAGGCCGTGCTGGGCGCCGGCGGTGATCACCACCTCGTCCGGGGCGGTGCGGCCCATCCGCTGGGCGATGGCCTGCCGGAGCGGCCCGTAGCCGGCCACCGGGCCGTACCCCCAGGGGAGGTCCGCCTCCGCCGCCTCCCGGAGGAGTTGCTGGAGCTGCCGGGTGGGCAGGAGTTCCGGCGCCAGTTCCCCCCGGGCGAGGGAGATGGCCTGCCGGCTTCCGGACCGGACGGCCCGGGCCTCCCGGAGGAGGGGGGGCTCCGGGGGCCAGGAGGGGAGGGCCAGCAGGGCGGTCCAGTCAAAGGGGGCCGCCGGTGCCTCGGCCTCGCCCCCTTCGGCGGGGCGGCCCGGGACCCCGGCGGGCAGCTGGGGCAGCACCCGGGTGCCGCTGCCCACCCGGGCGGCCACCAGCCCGTCGGCGGCCAGTTCCCGGTAGGCCTGGACCACGGTGGCCCGGTTGACCCCGAGGCTGGCGGCCAGGTGCCGCTCCGGCGGCAGCAGGGTCCCGGGCGGGAGGCTGCCGGTGAGGATCCGCTCCCGGAGCTGTTCGTAGATCTGCCGCCACAGGGGCACCGGCCGGCGGCGGTCGATGTGAAGCTCCAAGGGGAGACTCCCTCCTGTTCTCCAGGTCGGCTGCGGGGGCAGGGCTGCATCTGTCTCGATCCTACCGCACTCCCGGGGGAGGCCGGCCGCGGCCGTGGCCCCGGTGCCGGGCCCCCTCCGGCTCCGGTGCCGTTGTGAGGGAATCCGGACTGTGCTAAAATGGGTTCGCGTTGATTCAGACCGGAGAGAGGGGAGCCCCCGATGTACACCGCCTTGCTGATCCTTCACACCCTGGTCGCCATCGGGCTGGCGGCGTCGGTGCTGCTCCAGTCCGGGCGGAGCGCCGGGCTTTCCGGGGCCATCACGGGCGGCGCGGAGCAGCTGTTCGGAAAGAAGAAGGGGATGGACCACCTGCTGGCCCGGATCAGCACGGGGATGGCCGTTGCCTTCATGGTTACCTCGCTGGCGCTGACGGTGCTGGCCCGGAACCGGTAACGGCCTGGGCGGGCGTCGCGGTCTGGCATTTGCCGGGGTCCCTGCCTGCCGGGGTCAGTGCTTGCCGGGGCTGCCGTCTCGCTCGGCTTGGTCGAAATTGGCGATTTGCGGCCCCTCGCCCCATCGTGTAGAATTATCGCGGAAGTGGCTGACACCGCCCAGGTGTCAGCCTTCCATTCACCGTGAAAGTTGGCCTGGGGAAACTTATTTGGTCGGTGGAAAAACAGAAACCCCCGGCCTGCACCCCGGCCTTCGCCCCAGACCAGGGGATCCGGGGAGGGAGGGTGAGTCATGGTTCCGGCCCTCGAAGTTCGCAACATGACCGTCTCCTACCACCGGCGGCCGGTGCTCCGGGCCGTCGGGTTCTCGGCCTATCCCGGGGAGATCGTTGGGATCGTCGGGCCGAACGGGGCCGGGAAGTCGACCCTCTTCAAGGCGATCCTCGGCCTCCTCACCCCCGACACCGGCTGGGTGGCGGTCTACGGCGAGCCGGTGGCCCGGCGCCGCCGGCAGATCGCCTATGTCCCCCAGCGGGAGCAGGTGGACTGGGACTACCCGGCGACGGTCCTGGACGTGGTGCTGATGGGGCGGTACGGCCACCTGGGCCTCTTGCGCCGGCCCGGGGCCCGGGATCGGGAGATCGCCCGGGCCGCCCTGGAGCGGGTGGGGATGGCGGACTTTGCCGACCGGCAGATCGGCCAGCTCTCTGGCGGGCAGCAGCAGCGGGTCTTCCTGGCCCGGGCCCTGGCCCAGGAGGCGGACCTGTACTTCCTCGACGAGCCCTTCGTGGGGGTGGATGCGGCCACGGAGGCGATCATTTACGACGTGATGGCGTCCCTCCGGGACCAGGGGAAGACCATCCTGGTGGTCAACCACGACCTGAGCGTGGTCCGGGAGCGCTACGACAAGCTGATGCTCCTCAACGGCCGGGTGGTGGCCTACGGCCCGCCGGAGGCGGTCTTCACCCCGGCGTACCTGCGGGCCACCTACGGCGGGCGGCTCGCCCTGCTGGAGCACGCCGAAGAGGGGACGGTGGCGCCCGCATGAGCCTGTACGAGTGGCTGATCGCGCCGCTGGAGTACCCCTTCATGCAGCGGGCGCTCCTGGCCGCCCTGGTCATCGGCGTCACCGGCGGGGTCATGGGCAGCTACATGCTGGTCAAGCGCTGGTCCCTGATGGGGGATGCCATCTCCCACGCGGTGCTGCCCGGGGTGGCCCTGGCCTATCTCCTGGGCTGGCCCTACTTTGTGGGCTCCCTCATCACGGGGCTGCTCGTCGCGGCGGGCATCGGCTACGTGGAGCGGAACAGCAAGATCAAGTCCGACGCCGCGATGGGGATCCTCTTCATCTCCGCCTTCGCCTTCGGCCTGGCGCTGCTGAGCCGCATGCGGAGCAGCGTCGACCTCTACCACATCCTCTTCGGCAACATCCTGGCGGTCTCGCCCCAGGACCTCTGGCTCACCATGGGCACCGGGCTGGTGGTGCTCCTCACGGTCCTGGTCCTGTGGAAGGAGCTTCACCTCTGGTCCTTTGACCCGGTCTCCGCCCAGGTGATGGGGCTGCCGGTCCGGGCCCTCCACTACCTCCTGATGTTCCTCCTCTCGGTCACCATCGTCGCGGCCCTGCAGGCGGTGGGCATCGTCCTGGTGGTGGCGATGCTCATCACCCCGGTGGCGACGGCTTATCTCCTCACCCACCGGTTCTCCCACATGATGGTGACCGCCGCCGCCCTGGGGGCGCTGGCCGGGGTGGTGGGGCTCTACCTCTCCTACCACCTGAACATCGCCTCCGGGGCGGCGATGGTGCTGGTGAGCGCTCTCTTCTTCCTCCTGGCTCTTTTCTTCGCCCCGGGCCAGGGGGTGGTCTGGCGGACGCTGCAGCGCCGCCGGGCGGCCTGGGCCATCGCCCTGGACGACTGCCTGAAGGTGGTGGCAGAGGTGGAGGCGGGGGGGGCCCGCGGGCCCGGGGGCCCGGCGGCCCCCGCGGAGCGGATGGGCGAGGCGCCCCGCCGGGTCCGGAGCCTGGCCCGGGCGCTCCGGCGCCGGGGGCTCCTCCAGGGGGATGATCCCGTCACCCTGACCCCGGAGGGCCGGCGCCGGGCCCTGGCCCTGATCCGGTCCCACCGGCTCTGGGAGCGGTTCCTCACGGACCAGGCCGGCCTGCCCTGGGATGCGGTCCACGGCGAGGCCCACCGGCTGGAGCACCTCACCCCGCCGGAGCTCGCTGACGCCCTGGCCGCAGAGCTGGGCCATCCAGCCCACGACCCCCACGGGGCCCCGATCCCGACCCGGGAGGGGCACTGGCCGCCGGCCCCCGGCGTCCGGCTTGACACCCTGGCCGCCGGCAGCGCCGGTACGGTCACCCGGGTGGACGACGAGGACGCCGCGGGGCTGCGGGCGATGGAGGCCATGGGCATCCGCCCCGGGGCCCGGCTGACGGTGGTGCGCAACCTCCCGGGCCAGTCCCTGATCGTCCGGGTGGAGGACCGGGAGCAGACCCTCTCCCGCAAGATGGCGGAGCAGATCGCGGTGGCCGTGGATGCGGCCGCGGACGCACCGGCGGCGCCCCCGGCCGGCGGGGCGCCGGCGGCATCGGGGACCGGCGAGCCGCCGGAGCCGGCCCCGGGGGCCGGGGTGGAGCCAGGGGCCGGCGGCACGGGTCCGGCGGCGGGGGATAACGCCCCGGGCGGCCCGGGGGCATCCGGCAGCAGGGTGGCCGTTTCCGGGGGACGGCTCGACGGACCGCCGGGCGGACCCCCGGGTCCGGCGGTCGGCGGCGGGGGCGCACCCGGGAGCCCCGGGCTATCCC
>QGUP01000275.1 GCA_003242505.1 Bacillota bacterium | reverse complement strand
CTCTTTGTGGGATGTACGTTGGACCGGCCAGCCGATGCCCTTCCGAGGGCCACGGCACGGGCGCAAGGCCAGCTGAGGGCCGGGACGCTCCAAGTTCGCAAGTGGGGTTTCGGTTCAGGGCGGAGTATAAGAGCGGATGCGAACATACTTTCGGGGTTCGAGGTTCCCCCAAAACTACTTGACAGCGTCTCGTCTTTTCGTCAGCCTTGCGGCGGGCGCCGGAACTGGGATACAATCGGAACGGTGTAGGCACTTTTCCAGGGAGGGAAGCCCCGACGTGGCAGTGGAGCGCAGCTTTGTCATGGTGAAGCCCGACGGCGTCCAGCGGGGGCTGGTGGGCGAGGTCATCCGCCGGCTGGAGCGCCGGGGACTGAAACTGGTCGCGGCGAAGTTCATGCGGGTCCCCCGGGAACTGGCGGAGAAGCACTACGAGGCCCTCAAGGACAAGCCCTTCTTCCCCGGCCTCATCGACTTCATCACCTCGGGGCCTGTCCTCGCCATGGTCTGGGAAGGGCCCGGGGCTATCGGGGTCATCCGCAGCACCATGGGGGCCACGGATCCGGCCAAGGCCGCCCCTGGCACCATCCGGGCGGACTTCGCCCTTGACGTGAGCCGCAATGTGGTCCACGGCTCCGACAGCCCGGAGACCGCGGAGCGGGAGATCGCCCTCTGGTTCCGGCCCGAGGAACTGGTCGCCTACGACCGGTCCGTGGACGGCTGGATCGCGGAGGAAAAATAGGGAAGCGCAGGGAAAAGGGACCGCTTCGCCGGCGGTCCCTTTAGCGCCTGGACCCGCTAGCGCCCGGCGGAGGGTGGGGAACCACCGGGCGGGCTGCCCCCCGGCCCCCCGGCGGGGGGCGGGCGGCCCTCGCCGCCCTCCCGGGGGCCGGACCGGGCGGGCCCCGATGGGGGCGGGATGATCAGGATCTGCCCGGGCTCCAGCTGGTAGGGCTCGGTGAGCCGGTTGGCCCGGGCGAGGCTCCCGGGAGAGACCCCGAACTTCCGGGCGATGCGCCAGAGGCTGTCGCCCCGGCGGACGCTGTAGATGGCCTGGGCCGGCCCTGGGAGGAGGGAGCAGGGCACAAAGACGTCCACGTAGCCCTCCCGGGTCCCGGCCACCACCTGCCCGTCGGGGGTCCCCTGGGCGGTGACCAGACCGCCGGTGTAGACCCGGCCCAGTTCCTCCAGCCGGGCCTCCCCGCCGGCGGTGCGGATCTGAAAGACGTACAGGGTCTGGGCGCCGGACCCGGCGGCCACCACTTCGGTGCGGCCGTCGCCGTCCACGTCCGCCAGGTCGACGCTGCGGAAGTACGCGCCCGGGAAGAGGAGGGTCTGGCAGAGCAGGGCGAGGCCCCCGGGGCTCAAGCCGTAAAGGAGGACCCCGTCCCGGGTCCCGACGGCCACCGCCCCCACCCCTTCCGGGGTGAGGCTGCCGGCCGCCAGGCTGAGCCCCTCCCGGCCAAGCTCCGCTTCCCACCGCAACTGATAGGTATCACCGGTCCAGTCAAAGACCTTCAACTCCGGCCCGGCGAGGGCGACGATCTCCGCCGCACCGTCGCCGTCCAGGTCGGCGGTGCGGACCAGGAGCGACCGGCCGAGGCCGCCGCCCCGCCAGCGCCGCGCCATGCCGCCGGCCTGCGGCTTGCCGGCACCACCTCCAGTCTGCGGGCGTTCGTCCATCGGACCCACCTCAACCCCGTCAGCGTCCTGTCACCAGGTTATGTCGCCGACAAGGGAGGCGTGCATATGGTTCGTTACGCGATCATTGGCGGGACGGGAGTCTACGACCCCCGGATCCTGACGGACCTCCGCCGGGAGCGGGTGGAGACCCCCTGGGGGGCCATCGAGGTCCAGATCGGAACCTACAAGGGGCGGGAGGTGGCCTTCCTGCCCCGGCACGGGGCCGACCACTCGGTGCCGCCCCACCGGATCAACTACCGGGCGAACATCTGGGGGCTCAAGAAGCTCGGGGTGGAGCGGGTCCTGGCCACCACCGCGGTCGGCTCCCTCAACCTGGGGATGAAGCCCGGGGACTTCGTCTTCATCGACCAGTTCCTGGACTTCACCAAGGGCGGCCGGCCCCTCACCTTCTTCGAGGGCGGCCCCGACGGGGTGGTCCACACCGACGTCACCGAGCCCTACTGCCCCGAGCTTCGTAAGACCCTGATCGAGGCGGCGGAGAGCCTCGGACTCCGGCACCACACCCAGGGGACGTACGTCTGCACCGAGGGGCCCCGGTTTGAGACCGCGGCGGAGATCCGGGCCTTCCGGACCCTGGGCGGCGACCTGGTGGGCATGACCAACGTCCCCGAAGCGGTGCTGGCCCGGGAGGCGGGACTGTGCTATGCGGTCATCTCCATGGTGACCAACTACGCGGCGGGGATCTCCCCCCGGGCCCTTACCCACGAAGAGGTGCTGGAGGTCATGGCAGCGAATGCAGAAAAGTTGAAGTCCCTCGCCATGCTCTGCCTGGAGCGGATCCCGGAGACCCGGGGCTGCGACTGCGGCAAGCACAACCCGCCCCTCAAGGTGTAAGGGAGCGTCGGCGGGGAGCGTAGCCAGTGGAGCAGGCCGCCAGGTCCAGGCGGGCTGGCCGGGAACAGATGGAGCATCAGGATGGGGCCGCGGGCCAACGCCCGCGGCCCGCGGTTGAGGAGGCGAGGGCGTTGCCCGAGTCCAAGGTCCACCTGTCCACCCTGCGGGACCCCAGCCTGGCCCCCGAGGGCCACAAGAAGATCGACTGGGTGGCCCGGCACATGCCGGTGCTCAACGAGGTCCGCAAGGAGTTTGAAGCCACCCGACCCCTCGCGGGCCGCCGGATCGCGATCTGCCTGCACCTGGAGGCCAAGACCGCGTACATGGCCACGGTGCTGGCTGCCGGCGGCGCGGAGGTGGCCATCTGCGGCTCCAATCCCCTCTCCACCCAGGACGACGTCTGCGCCGCCCTGGCGGAGCGGGGGGTGATCGTCCACGCCTGGCACGGGGCCACACCCCAGGAGTATGTCGCCCACATCCACAAGGTCCTGGACCATCAGCCCGACCTGATCCTGGACGACGGCGGCGACCTGGTGGCCACCCTGCACAAGGAGCGCCGGGAACTCCTCCCCCGGATCCTGGGCGGGACCGAGGAGACCACCACCGGCGTCCACCGGCTTCGGGCGATGGCCGCGGCCGGGGCCCTGGCCTTCCCCATGGTGGCGGGCAACAACGCCCACATGAAGTTCCTCTTTGACAACCGGTACGGCACCGGCCAGAGCACCTGGGACGGGATCATGCGGAACACCAACCTGACGGTGGCGGGGAAGACCGTGGTGGTGGCCGGCTACGGCTGGTGCGGCAAGGGGGTGGCGATGCGGGCCCGGGGGCTGGGGGCCCGGGTGATCGTCACCGAGACCGACCCCATCGCGGCCAACGAGGCGATCATGGACGGCTTCGAGGTCATGCCCATGATCCGGGCCGCCGCCCAGGCCGACTTCATCGTCACCGTCACCGGCAACATCGGGGTGGTCCGGGAGGAGCACCTCCGGGTCATCAAGGACGGGTGCATCCTGGCCAACGCCGGCCACTTCGATGTGGAGATTGACAAGCGGGCCCTGGAGAAGCTCGGGGGTCCGCCCCGCCGGGTCCGGGAGAACGTCGACGAGTACCGGTTTGCCGACGGCCGCCGGGTCTACCTCCTGGCTGAGGGCCGGCTGGTGAACCTCGCCGGCGGCGACGGCCACCCGGCGGAGATCATGGACCTCTCCTTCGCCGTCCAGTGCCTCGCCCAGCGGTACATCGCGGAGAACGCGGGGCGGCTGGAGCGGACGGTGCTGCCGGTGCCGCCGGAGATCGACCGGCGGGTGGCCGAGCTCCGGCTCCGGGCCCTGGGGGTGGAGATCGACCGGCTGACGCCGGAGCAGGAGGCTTATCTCCGGTCCTGGCAGGGGGGATAGGCCATGGCCTGGGTGCTGGTGACGCTGGCGGGGGCCCTTTGCCGCGGAGAGGG
>QGUP01000274.1 GCA_003242505.1 Bacillota bacterium | reverse complement strand
GCCCCGGAGGGATGAGGGAGACCAGGTAGTTGGTCAGGGAGGTCTTCCCGGAGCCGGTGCCCCCGGAGATGGCGATGTTCAGCCGGGCCTCCACGGCCTGCAGGAGGACCGCGCTGGCGTCGGGGGTGAGGGTGCCCAGCCGGACCAGTTCCTCCTCGGTGAAAGGCTTGCGGTGCTTCCGGATGTTCAGGGCGGAGCCCCGGACTCCCACGGGCGGGATGATGGCGTTCAGCCGGGAGCCGTCGGGGAGCCGCGCGTTGACGATGGGCGAGGCGTCATCGATGTGCCGGCCCGTGGGGCCCAGCATCCGCTCGATGACGTCCCGGAGGTGTTTCTCATCCCGGAACCGGGCTTCGGTCTCCAGGAGCTGGCCGTTCCTTTCCACCGCGATCCGGTCCCAGCGGTTAACCATGATCTCGGTGACCTCGGGGTCCTTGAGGAAAGGCTCCAGGGGGCCGTAGCCGATGAGATCGTCCAGGAGCCGGGCGACCAGCTCCCGCCGGAGGATGATGGGCATCTCCCCGGGGCCGTACCGCCGGTCGACGAGTTCCGTGAGGATGCGGCTTACCTGCCGCTCGGTCTCCGGGTCCCCTCGCTTCAGCACCGCCTCCGGGGGGAGCCGCTTCAGGACCAACTCCCGCCCCTCCTCCCGGAGAGCCTGCAATTCGGCCTCCGGGATCTGCCCGATGACCCCTGCGCCGGCGTCCATGGCCTTCTGCAGGAGCCCCCCGGCGCCGGGCCCACCCCCGGGGGGCTGGCGGCCAACGGGCGGATCCCGCCGGCTGCCGCCAGCCAGCCGCTGGAGCAACTCGCCTCCCAAGGCGCATCTCCCTCCCCTTACTGCCGGCCCAGGAGTTGCCGCCGGCCGAACAGGCTCCCCAGCCCGCCCCTACGGGCCGGCCGGTCCTCGGGATAGACCCGCCAGATCCCGTGGACGATGGACCGGATCCCGGCGGCGTACTCCGACCGGGGGTTTTCCAGGAAGTAGGGCTGCCCTCGGTTCATGGCGTCCTCCACCCCCGGGTCGTAGGGCAGGGCTTCCAGGAAGGTGTAGCCGAGCTTGGCCAGGTAGTCCACCGCGTCCCGGACGGAGAAGACCGCGTTGTTCCGGGTCCGGTTCAAGACTACGAAGCACTTGTAGGGTGGAATGCCCAGGCTTTCCTGCTTCTCCCGGAACTTGGTCAGCCGGTCGATGGCGAGGTAGTCCAGGGTGCTGACGAGGATCACCCGGGTCGCCCGCTGGAGGGCGATGATGGTGCTATCCCGGAGGTCGATGGTGCAGTCGATCAGCACCGGGTCGTAGAACCGCTGGACGGTGTCGATGATCCGCTCCGCCAATTCAGCGGTGAGGAGCCCCTCGTCCGCAGGGTTCCGGGGAGCCGCCAGGGCCAGGAGACCGCTCCGGTGGTGCATCAGCAACTCCTCGGTCTCCTCGAGGGTCTGGGGAGGTTCGCTGAAGTGGGCCCAGTGAACGACGGTGCGGCCGGCCTCCACGTCGGCATGCCCCCACCCCAGAGCCGCGGCCAGGGAGCCGTAGTCCACGTCGAAGTCCAGGGCGACAGGCTTGACCTTGAGCACCCGGTTCGCGGTCAGGGCGGCGGCCATGTTCACCAGGGTGCTGGTCTTACCGACCCCGCCTTTCGGGTGGTAGAAGGCGATGGTCTCCCGCCCCACGGTGACCACCTGGAGCCGGGTCTCCTCCGGCTTGGGCGGCGCCAGGGGATGCCGGCCCGGGGCAAAGAGAGGAAACCGGCGGGCAGCCTCCTCCAGCTCCCGGCGGGCGGTCTCCACTACCTCCCGCACCGCCTGCTCCAGTTCCTCCCGGCTCACGCTCTTGGGCAGGACCCGCCGGATCCCCCGGCCCTGGGCCTCGATGGCCAGGGGGACGTCCGGGCAGTCGTCCACCAGGATCACCTGCACCCCCGGCACCCGCCGGCCCACCTGCTCGGCCACCTCCAGACCGACCATGTCCGGCAGGTACCGGCTGACGATGAGCACGTGGGGCGCGAGTTGCTCCGCCTTGTGGATGGCATCCCGGCCGGTGGCCGCCTGGCCCACCAGCCGGAAGACGGTGCTCGAAGACGCGTGGAGCAGGACCCGGTTGATGAACTCCTGGTTGTCGTCTGCCGCCACGACGCGGATGTAATCACCGAGACCGGGTAGGTGAAGCGCCATGGGCCTCCCGCACCCCGGACCGGGGTGCGGCCATTTCCCCCTTTCCGGAATCAGGATGGGACAGCGGGGGACGGGGTGGGCCGGCGGGGCGACCGGGGCCGCCCTGGACCCGGAGTGCGCCGGCGGGTGGCCGGCTTACGGGCGGGCGGGCTGACCCTCGGCCGGAGCCTGCGCCGGGTCCTCGGCCTCCGCCGGGTGTAGGGCCAGAAGGATTCGCCCTTTGGACAGCCCCTCCAGGACCCTCAGGGCCTCCTCCGGGGTCAGGGCCACCAGCAACTCACCACCGCCCCTCAGCGCATCGCCCTGGATCACTTCCAGCACCAGGGCTCTCCGGGCGACGGGACCGAGGAAAACACCTCCTCGCCCCAGGTCGGAGGCCTCCCCCCGGGCGCCGGTGACCTCCTCCCGGAAATAGGCGAGGATGTCCACCCGGTCCCCGGGCTGCAGCCGGGAGGCCAGGCCCGGGAAGAGGTCCACCGGCAGGGAGACGGCCTGGCCCTCGGGCCGGCCGTAGGTCGGGTCCGCCAGTCGCTGAGCCAGGGGCCCGCCCCGGCCACGGTAGGTGGAAAGGTGCCCCTCCCGCACCACGTCCCCGGGCAGGAAGGACCGGTTGGTCCACTTCCCCCGGGCCCCTGCAAGGTCCTGGAGGGCGCCGCTGGGCACCGCCGCCTCGGGGAGCATGACCACGGCCAGCATCCTGTCCACCAGGTCGTCGGTGAGCGGGGTGTAGGCTTCGATGGGTTGCCGGGCTACCACCACCGGCACCCGGGACGAGGCGGAGAGGGCCAGCTGGTAGACCAGGACCGCGGCCCCGAGGGCCGCCAGCGCCGAGAGGGCGAAGAAGAGCGTCGGACCGCTGCCAAGGCGGCCGCCCGACAGCCTGGGCATGGAGATGGGTATCCTCTGCAACCTCCAGTCACCCCGTCTGCAAGGGAATCTGCACCGTCAACCGCCCGGACCCGGCACCCTCGGGCCTGACGCCCCCCGGGTGCCCTGGCGCACGCTGAGGAGGGCCCGGCCGAGGGCTCCCCAGGGGTCACCCCCAGGGGGAGGGTTGTCCCCGGCCGGAGCCCGGCCCCCGGCCCCAGAGCGCCCCCGACCCACCGGAATGCCGACGACCACCGACCGGGCCACGGACCTCTCCGCGGGGATCTCCGCCAGCACCGGCAGGTGGAGGTATTCCGCCACCCATTCCCGGGTGACGCCGGCCCCCGGGTCCCACCGGTTGAGGACCGCGGCCTGGGGCCGACCCCCGGCCAGCCGCCGCCACCGCTCCCGGATAAGGGTCAGGTCGAGGGGGTCGCCGTCGACCACCCAGAGGACCAGATCCGCCTCCTGGAGAGCCCCTGCCACCTCCGGCGCCGCCGGGTCGCCGGGCAGGTCCACCACCGCCCAGTCAAACCGGTCCGCCAGGGCCGCCAGCAACTCCGCCACCCGGCCAGGCTCCGGGGGCGGCTCCCCGGCCATCGCGGCCACCCCGGAGGGCAGGAGGGCAACCCCCGGATGGGGCGTCGCCACCAGGCACCACTCCAGGGGGGTCCCCCGGAGGGCCTCCCGGTAGCCGCTGGTCTGCCAGGCCCCCAGTAGGTATCCGAGGCGAGGCTGGGGCCGGGCGGCGTCCACGGCCGCCACAGCGGCGCCGGTGCCGCCCAGGGCGGCCGCGAGACCCGCGGCCACCGTGGTCCGCCCCACCCCCGGCCGGCCCAGGACTGCCACCACCCACCCCCGGCGGAGCCGGGGGTGAGGACGGAGCGGTGCTGCGGCCGAGGCCGCCTCCGTGCCCGCCGCCTCTCTGCTGCCAGCAGGGCCCGTGGTAC
>QGUP01000273.1 GCA_003242505.1 Bacillota bacterium | reverse complement strand
GCGGTCAACACCGGCTGGTTTGGCAAGCGCAGTCTCTTCGGCATCCGGGAGGAGGTGCAGGCCTGATGCGGCGGCAGTTTGACTTCATCAAGTGGGCCAAGGTATGGCTCGGCATCTCCCTGGCGGTGATCGCCGTAGGCCTGGTCAGCCTCGCGACCCGGGGCATCAACCTGAGCGTCGACTACACCGGCGGCACCGAACTGGAGCTCCAGTTTGGCCAGGAGCTGACGGTGACCGAGGTCCGGGAGGCCGTGGCGGAGCTGAGCGGGAAGAGCCCGACGGTCAAGAAGGTCGGCGGCGGGGAGGCCGGGACCGACTTCATCGTCACCACCCCCCGGCTCACGGACCAGGAGCGGCTGGATCTGGTGGCCGGGCTGAAGGAGCGGCTGGGCACCGAGGTGACGGTTCTGTCGGTGGATGACGTCAGCGGCACCATCCGGTCGGAGCTGATCCGGAACGCGATCCTGGCGGTGCTGATCGCCACCGCCTTCCAGCTGGTCTACATCGGCTTCCGGTTTGAGTTCCGCTCCGGCGTCACCGCGGTCCTCGCCCTGGTCCACGACGTCCTGGTCACCCTGGGGATGGTCTCCCTGCTGGGCCTCGAGGTGGGACCGGCCTTTGTGGCCGCGGTGCTGACCATCATCGGGTACTCGGTGAACGACACCATCATCATCTTCGACCGGATCCGGGAGAACCTGCAGCGGCAGAAGAAGGGCCGGGGCGAGAGCCTGGCGGAACTGGTCAACCGGAGCCTGAACGAGACCGTGGCCCGGTCCCTGTACACCTCGGTGACGGTCCTGCTGGTGCTGGCCTCGATCCTGTGGCTCGGCGGCGAGACCACCCGGGACTTTGCCGCCACCCTCTTCATCGGCACCATCGCCGGCGCCTACTCCTCCGTCTGCTTCGCCGCCCCCATCTGGTACTGGTGGCGGCAGGCGGGGGAGGGCAAGCGCCCCCGGACCGCGGGGGCCCGGTAAGGTTCAGCGGCCCTGGGGGCAGCGGGTAGGGTTCCGTGACCCCGGGGCGCCGGGAATCTTTCAGCGGCCCTGGGGCAGCGCCGGCCGCCGCCCCGTGGCCATGGTATACTGAAGGTGGGACGAAAAGTTCGGCATTGGAAATGGAAACCGGTGGATTGGCGGAGCCGGAGACCCGTCGGGCGCACGTCCCGCGGGTCTCCCGCCTTGTCGGGGGTTTTTCCCTCGCCCAACTTTTGGCCGGAGGCGAAGCACCGTGACCGATCTCGCCCGCTACGAACGGGGCCAGCGGGGTGCGGCGGTCGGGCTGGCGGCCTACGTCTGTCTGGCAGCCCTCAAACTGGGGGTCGGGTTCTGGTCCGACTCCCGGGCCCTCGTGGCCGACGGGATCAACAACCTGACCGACATCGCCGGTACCCTGGCGGTGCTGCTGGCCATGCGGGTGGCAGGCCGGCCCGCGGATGAGGACCACCAGTACGGCCACCAGCGGGCGGAGACCCTCGCCGCGGTCATCGTCAGCGGGATCATGGCCACGGTGGCGGTGGAGATCGGTCTCGGCGCGGTGCGGGCCATCCTGGATCCGGCCAGGGCGGCGCCCCGGCTGGAGGCGGCCTGGGTCGCCGCCCTGGGCGCCCTGGTGATGGTGGCGGTCTGGCAGTACAACCTCCGGCTGGCCCGCCGGCTCGGGAGCCCGGCCCTCCGGGCGGCCGCCGCGGACCACCTCTCCGACGCCCTCTCCAGCCTGGTCGCCCTCGCCGGCGTGGCCGGGGCGGAACTCGGGCTGCCCTGGCTCGACCCGGTGGCGGGGCTGGTGGTGGCGGGGTTCATCCTCCGGACCGCCTGGCACATCGGCCGGGAAGGGGCCCACCAGCTTCTGGACGGCTTCGACGCGGCCCAGCTGGAGGCGATCCGGGCCCGGGTGGCGGAGGTGGAAGGGGTGGCGGCGGTCTACGACGTCCGGGCCCGGCACATGGGGCCCGCGGTGCTGGTGGACGTCACCATCGGGGTGGACCGGAACCTGACGGTGGCCGAGGGCCACGGGGTGGCCGAGCGGGTGGAGAGCCACCTCCGGGGCTGGTGCGCCATCGACCGGGTGATGGTCCACGTGGAGCCCGCCCCGCTCCCGGTTCCCCAGGAGGAGGCCTAGCGGCTCCCCGGTTCCCGGGCAACAGTTACAGCCGGCCCACGGTGCCCGGGGAGGAGGCCTGGCGGCCCCCTGGCTCCGGAGCAGAAAGCCTATCGGCTCCCCGGTTGCCGGGGGGCCGCAGTTTTTTCCTGGGGGTGGTTACACTAGAAGGGACTGCTTGAGGGAGACGGAGGGTCCGGCGTGGAGCCACGGTTCGAGTCACTCCTGGGTCTGGTCCGGCACAGCGGCAACGCCGCCCTGCTCCAGGCGGTGGAGATGTCGATCCTCTCCACCCTGGCGGGGATGCCCCTGCACCTTCACGCGGAGGGGCTCCGGGGCACCGGCAAGACGACGATCCTGCGGGGAGCCCGGCGGCTCCTGCCCCGGATCCGCCGGATCCAGGGCTGCCCGTACAACTGCGACCCCGGGGCGCCCCACTGCCCCCGGCACCGGGACCTGGACCCCGAGGCCGTGGCGGCCCTGGGGACCGAGTGGATCCCGATGCCCTTCCTGGAGATCTCCCATTCCGCCAAGGTCGGCACCGTGGTGGGCTCCATCGACCTCGGCCGGCTGGTGGATGCGGAGAAGCCCGAGGCGGCCCTGCTCCCGGGGACCCTGCCCCGGGCCCACCGGGGGATCGTCTTTGTCGACGAGATCAACCGGCTGGCGGAGACCGCCCCGGAACTGGCGGACGTGCTGCTGGACGTGATGGGCACCAAGCCCGGCCGGGTGCAGATCGAGGAGACCGGCCTGCCAGGGGTGGAGCTCAGCGTCTCCATCTCGGTCTGGGCGGCGTCCAACCCCGACGAGGACCCCGGGCCCCTGGAAGAGATCCGCCGGCAGCTTTCGGACCGGTTCGATTTCGTCATCCCCACCGGCCGGCCGGGGGAGGCGGAGGTGGTGGCCGAGATCCTCGCCCACTTCGAGGGCACCCTGGCCCTGGGCCGGGCCCCCGCCACCGCGCAGGCGGCCCGGCTCGAGGCCTACCGGACCCGGATGGCTGCCCGGCCGGCCCTGCTTCAGGAGGTGACGGTTCCCCCCTGGGTCCGGCGGCAGGTCGCGGAGATTTACGCCCGGTTCGGCCTGGAGAGCCTCCGGGCGGCCCAGGCGATCCTGTGGGGGGTGCGGCTCTCCGCCTGCCTCGGGGACCGGAAGGAGGCGGCCGGGGAGGACCTGCTGGCGGTGGCTCCCCTGGCCCTGCAGCACCGGGTGGACGGAGAGACCTTGGGCCGGATCCTCCAGTACCTCAGGACCCTGCGCAGCCCCGGGGAAGGCAGCGGAGCCCCGGGAAGCGCCGGACCCGCCGGCCCCGGGGCGGCCGCCGCGGCTTTGGCCCGGGCCGAGGCCGCGGGCCGCCCGGCGGCTCCGGGGGCCCAGCCCGGTTCCGGATCTGCCCGGCCGCCGGGACCCGGTCCGGCCCAGGGGGCGGCCCGGTCCCGGACCGGCGTCTCCCCGGGGCAGGGGGACGGGGCCATCGCTCCGCCGGGGATCCTCTGGCCGCCGGCCGCCCAGAGCGGCGCCGGCCCTGGGTCCGGGGCCGGGGGGTACGGGACCGGGGCTGCCCGCGGCGCCGGCGCCAGCCCTGGCGGGGACACCCCTGCCGCCGCCCCCGGCTCCGGCACCGCCGGCTCCGGCGGGTCAGGCCTGGGGGCCGCCGGCAGTGGCCAGGGGCTCTCCGATCCTCACGCCGGGGGTTACGGCCCCGGTGCTCACGCCGGGGGTTACGGCTCCGGCCCCCGGGGCCCGGGTCTGGCCCAGGGCTCCGGCCCGGGGGCCGCCTCCTCCGGGCCTGCCGGGGGGCGCCGGGACACCCGGCCCCTCTGGGAGCGGGTGAAGGCCGCCCTTCGGGGATCCGGCCGGGGCGGGGGCCCCGTGGCGGGCGCGGCGGGGACCCGGGGGTC
>QGUP01000272.1 GCA_003242505.1 Bacillota bacterium | reverse complement strand
CAAGTGGGGTTTCGGTTCAGGGCGGAGTATAAGAGCGGATGCGAACATACTTTCGGGGTTCGAGGTTCCCCCAAAACTACTTGACAGCGTCCGCCCCGGCCGCGGAAGGTTGACAGCCGGCCGGGGCGGTGGCTATACTGACTTACACAACCGTGGCAGCCTTGTCCAAAGGGCAACGGCGGTGAAGCGGAGGAGTATCCGGGCTACCGCCCTCAGAGAGGCCGGGCCGCAGGGTGGAAGCCTGGCCGGGCAAGGGGCCGGAGAAGGTCGCCGCGGAGCCGCCGGTCCGAAGGCTCCGGGAGGAGCCGGAGGGCCGGCCGGGGACGGCCCGTTACAGCCGGAAGAGCGCCTGTACCGGGGAGGGACCGGCGGCCGCTGGGAGGGCACCCCTCGGGTGGCCCCCGGAGGCTGCCGGGCCTTTCGGCCGCAGCCGTCCCCGGAGCAGGAATGAAGGTGGTACCGCGGGCCCTGGCCCGTCCTTCACGGACGGTCCGGGGCCTGTTCGCTTTTGGGCCCGAGGCGGGAGCGTCAGCGTACGGGAGCGTCAGCGTCGAGGAGGGGTTGTGCGCGATGTCGGAGACCACCACCCTCGGCCCGGGCCGGAGCACCGGCGCCGGCCCGGAACTGCCGAGCCGCTACGACCACAAGGAAGTGGAAGACGCCACCTACCGGTTCTGGCTGGAGGGGGATTACTTCCGGGCGCCCATCGTCGAGGGGCGGGAGCCCTTCACCATCGTGATCCCGCCGCCCAACGTCACCGGGGCGCTCCACATGGGCCACGCCCTGGACAACACCCTCCAGGACATCCTGATCCGGTGGCACCGGATGCAGGGGGACCCGACCCTGTGGCTGCCGGGCACCGACCACGCCGGCCTGGCGACCCAGATCAAGGTGGAGGAGGTCCTGAAGAAGGAGGAGGGCCTCACCCGGTACGACCTGGGGCGGGAGAAGTTTGTCGAGCGGGTCTGGCAGTGGAAGGCCAAGTACGGCGACACCATCAAGAAGCAGCTGCAGAAGCTCGGCTGCTCCTGCGACTGGAGCCGGGAGCGCTTCACCATGGACGAGGGGCTCTCCCGGGCGGTGCGGGCCTTCTTTGTCCGGCTCTATGAGAAGGGGCTCATCTACCGGGGCGAGCGGATGATCTCCTGGTGCCCGACGGACCGGACGGCCCTGTCGGACATCGAGGTGGAGCGGGAGGAGGAGGCAGGCAAGCTCTACTACTTCCGCTACCCGCTGGAGGACGGCTCGGGCTTTATCGAGGTGGCCACCACCCGGCCGGAGACCATGCTCGGGGACACCGCGGTGATGGTCCACCCCGAGGACGAGCGGTACAAGCACCTCATCGGCAAGCGGGTCCGGCACCCGGCCACGGGGCGGCTGATCCCCATCATCGCCGACGCGGCGGTGGACCCGGCCTTCGGCACCGGCGCGGTGAAGGTAACCCCCGCCCACGACCCGACGGACTTTGAGGTGGGCCGCCGGCACAACCTGGAGTTCGTCCAGGTGATTGGCTGGCAGGGGGAGATGACCGAGGCCGCGGGCAAGTACGCCGGCCTGGACCGGTACGAGTGCCGGAAGCGCATCGTGGAGGACATGGAGGCCCAGGGGTACCTGGTGAAGGTGGAGGACCACCGCCTCGCCCTCGGCCGGTGCCAGCGGTGCGGGACCGTGGTGGAGCCCCTGGTCTCCCAGCAGTGGTTCGTCCGGATGAAGCCCCTGGCGGAGCCGGCCATCGCGGCGGTCCGGGATGGCCGGATCCAGATCGTGCCGGAGCGGTTCACCAAGGTCTACATGCACTGGCTGGAAAACATCCAGGACTGGTGCATCAGCCGGCAGATTTACTGGGGCCACCGGATCCCGGTCTGGTACTGCCAGGACTGCGGCGGCCAGACGGTGGCGATGGAGGATCCCACCCACTGCCAGCACTGCGGCTCGGCCCGGATCGAGCAGGACCCCGACTGCCTGGACACCTGGTTCTCCTCGGCCCTGTGGCCCTTCAGCACCCTGGGCTGGCCCGACGACACCCCGGACCTCCGGTACTTCTACCCGACCACGGTGCTGGTCACCGGCTACGACATCCTGTTCTTCTGGGTGGCCCGGATGATCTTCAGCGCCCTGGAACTGACCGGTGAGATCCCCTTCCGGACGGTGCTGCTCCACGGCCTGGTCCGGGACTCCCAGGGCCGGAAGATGTCCAAGAGCCTCGGGAACGGCATCGACCCCCTGGAGGTCATCGACAAGTACGGGGCTGACGCCCTCCGGTTCATGCTGGTCACCGGCAACACCCCGGGGAACGACCAGCGGTTCTACTGGGAGCGGGTGGAGGCGGGCCGGAACTTCGCCAACAAGCTCTGGAACGCGAGCCGCTTCGTGCTCATGAACCTCCAGGACTTCGACCCCGGGGCCATCGGCGACTTTGTCCAGGCCCTCCGGGAGCACGGGGCGCCGGAGGACCGGTGGATCGTCTCCCGGCTCCAGGCGGTGGCGGGGCAGGTCCAGCAGAACCTGGAGCGGTGGGAGCTGGGGCTGGCCGCGACGGCGCTCTACGACTTCATCTGGGACGAGTTCTGCGACTGGTATATCGAGATGGTCAAGCCCCGGCTCTACGGCAAGGTGGAAGCGGGGCTCCCCGGCGGCGGCCCCGAGGGCCGGCGGGTGGCCCAGCACACCCTCTGGTACGTCCTGGACAGCGTCCTGCACCTGCTGCACCCCTTCATGCCCTTCGTCACCGAGGCGATCTGGCAGCGGCTGCCGCGCCTGGGCGGCGACCGGTCGGCCACCGCGGCCATGGTCCCGGATCTCGACCGGCACGTGGCCTGGCGCCGGGCCCGGGAGATGGGGGCGGCCCCGGCCCTGGTGGCGGAGCCCTGGCCGCGGCCCAACCCGGCCCTGCGCTTTGCCGAGGATGAGGCCCGGGTCGCCCTCTGGCGGGATGTGATCAAGGCGATCCGGAACATCCGGGCGGAGATGGGGGTGCCCGCGGGCAAGAAGGCCGAGGTGGTGCTGCAGGCGGCCTCCCCGGAGGTGGCGGAGACCCTCCGGGCCGGCACGGTCCACATCCTCGCCCTGGCCCAGGCCAGCGAGGTCCGGATCGAGCCGGTCTCCCCGGCCAAGCCCGAGCAGGCCGCGGCGGCGGTGGTCACCGGCGTCGAGGTCTACGTGCCGCTTAAGGGCCTCATCGACGTGGAGAAGGAGATCGCCCGGCTGACGAAGGAGCGGGACGAGATCGCCCGGGAACTGGAGCGGACCCGGGCCAAGCTCGCCAACCCGAACTTCGTCACCCGGGCGGCGCCGGCGGCGGTGGAGAAGGAGCGGGCGAAGGAGGCGGAGTTCGTCCAGAAGCTCTCCGCCCTGGAGGCCCGGCTGGCGATGCTGCAGCGGGCCCGGCAGTAGACGGCGGAGCACCCCCCGGCCGTCGATGCGGCAGCGGTCCTGGCCATCGATGTGGCAGCGGGCCCGGCAGCAGGTGCTGCGGCAGCCCGGGGAAAGATGCCGCACCGGGTCCGGCAGCCGGTGCTGCCGTGACCCGGCCATAAGGGGATGGGTCCCGGGTTGCCCCGGGACCCATCTTCAGGAGGTGCAAGGATGTCCGCGGCAGAGCCGTCTCGGAAGTGGCTGGTGCTGGCGGTGGTCGGGGTGGGCACCTTCATGTCCGCCCTGGACGGCAGCATCGTCAACATCAGCATCCCGCAGATCCAGGCCGAGTACGGGGTCACCATCGGCACCGTGGGCTGGGTCTCCACCGCCTACCTCCTGACCATCAGCGGCCTGCTCCTCACCTTCGGCCGGCTCGGGGACATGGTGGGGTACAAGCCGGTCTACAACCTGGGCTACATCGTCTTCGGCCTCGCCTCCTGGCTCTGCGGCGTGGCCCCCAGCTTTCCCGCCCTGGTGGGGGCCCGGGTGCTGCAGGGGGTGGGGGCAGCGATGCTGATGGCCATCGGCCCGGCCCCGCTCCTGGGGCGAGACGCTGGTGGTGGTGAGGGCCGGGCCCTGGGGATGGTGGCCG
>QGUP01000271.1 GCA_003242505.1 Bacillota bacterium | reverse complement strand
TCCCTATCTCAGGGTGGCGCGTACCGGCCACCTCTCCGGCCTCTTCCTGCACCTATAAAATCCGCCCTCCGCCCGCCTCTTCGCCGCGACGAAAGGTCTGCGCTTCCGGCAGCTCCGGGCATCGGCCGGCATGGCCGCGCTGGGGGTGGTCGGCACCGCCGTCGCCTTCGGGTGGGTGCTGCTGCGGACCGTCGCCGGGCAGGTGACCGCCGGCGGCCTGATGCTGTTCATCCAGGCTCTCCTCCTTACCCAGCAGAACGTCGGCGAGATCGTCGAGAACAGCGCGATGCTGTACGGAACCCTCCTGTACATGGAAAAGCTGATGGACTTCCTGGACGCCAGGCCGCTCATCGCCGACACCGGCCGCCTGCCGGTGCCGGCGGGCTCGCCCGGGGAGATCCAGTTCAAGGGGGTCTCCTTCGCCTACCCCGGCGGCCGGGAGATCCTCCACGACGTCACCTTCGCCCTCCGGCCCGGGGAGGTCGTGGCCCTGGTGGGGGAGAACGGGGCGGGCAAGACCACCATCGTCAAACTCCTGGCCCGGTTCTACGACCCGACCGCCGGCGCCATCCTCGTGGGCGGGAGGGACCTCCGGGAGTACGACCTTGCCGCCTGGCGCCGGTCCCTGGCGGTGGTCTTCCAGGACTTCGCCCGGTTTCAGCTCTCTGCCCGGCTGAACATCGGCGTCGGGGCCCTGGAGCACGCGGACGACCTGGACCGGATCCGCCGGGCCGCGGAGCAGGGCGGGGCGGACGAGGTCATCGCCCGGCTCCCGCAGCAGTACGAGACCCTCCTCGGCAAGCACTTCGAGGGCGGGGTGGACCTCTCCGGCGGCGAGTGGCAAAAGATCGCCCTCTCCCGGGCGTTTCTGAAGGACGCTGCGATCGTGGTCCTGGACGAGCCCACCGCGGCCCTCGACCCCCGCAGCGAGTATGAGATCTACCAGCGGTTTGCGGAACTGGTGAAGGGGAAGACCGTGCTCCTCATCTCCCACCGGCTCTCCGCGGTGCGCATGGCCGACCGGATCCTGGTGCTGGACCGGGGGCGGATCGTAGAGGAAGGGAGCCACGAGGAACTCATGCGGGCCGGCGGCCTCTACGCCCAGATGTACCGGATGCAGGCTGAGCGGTACGCCGACCAGCCCGTCCCGGCGGAGAGGGCGCCGTAGCGGAAGATGCGGGAGGTGCATGGGAATGGTCCGCCTTGTAACGGGATGGGCCGGGGTGGGCCTTGGCCTTCTGGGCGCCCTGGGGGCATTCCGGGCGGAGGCGCCGGTGCAGGCGGCCATATTTGCGGTGCTCTTCGCCGCGGGAGCCCTGGCCCTTGCCCGGCGGCACTGGCCCGCGGTCCGGCTGGCCGCCGCCGGCGCTCTGCTCTTCGCCGTGCTTGCGGTGATGACCGTCGGGCCGCTCCTCCTTCCCGGCGCCGGGCTTCTGACCGCGGCGGGGTACGACGGGCTCTGGGGCTCCGAGGGCCCCGAATCGCCCCGTGAAGATAGGGCCAGCCCCTCGTAGAAATCAGGCTCCCCGTCCCGGGGAGCCTGATTCCTAGTGCGCCCGGCATGGGCGCTGACCTGGCGGTGAAAGTCCGCTGCGGGCGAGGCAGCACAAGCCCGCTAGCCAATGGCAAGGGTGTCCGTCGTGAGGCGGAATCTGGAGGAAGCCGGAGGCAAAGCCACGACCCGAGGAACACGAACCCCATAGGAGGCTGTGCCACCTGGGTGAGCTGGCAAGACACAGCGAAACCCGTGGCTGCCAAAGGGCGGCGCAGTATATGGGGCGGGTGCGGGGTGAAGGTCAGCGTCCTTACCCGGGGAGGCCTGCCAGGACGCCAGCGACGCTGGTAACCCGGGTCAGGAGGCCCGGCTGACCTGGCAGGAGTCAGCAGAGGCCATAGTACCGGCTGCGGGGACGCCCGGGCCGGGAAGGGCCGAACGTCAAGTCATGGGTGAGCCCGGTGCGTTCGAGTGGCGAGCGAGGAAAGCAGAAAACCCCGGATGGGGCCTGCCCGCCGGAGGAAGCGGTGAAGCTGCAGGGGCCGGCGGGAGGGCGGAGCGCGCCACCGGCACAAGCCGGAGCGCCACCCCGCGAGGAGAGCGGTAGCAACCTGATGGAGCAGGTGCTGACCAGGGAGAACCTCCTGGCTGCCCTGAAGCGGGTAGAGCGGAACGGAGGGGCCCCCGGCGTGGACGGTGTCCCGACCGAACGGCTTCGGGACCAGGTCCGGGCCGAGTGGGACCGCATCCGGCAGGAACTGCTCACGGGGACCTACCGTCCGCAGCCCGTTCGCCGGGTGGAAATCCCGAAACCCAGCGGTGGCATGCGGCTTCTGGGCATCCCCACCGTGATGGACCGCCTGATCCAGCAGGCGCTGCTGCAGGTGCTGACGCCCATCTTCGACCCCACGTTCTCCGAACACAGCTTTGGCTTTCGGCCGGGGCGGCGGGGACACGATGCGGTGCGAAGGGCGCGGCAGTATGTGGAAGAAGGCTACGACTGGGTCGTGGACATGGACCTGGAGAAGTTCTTCGACCGGGTCAACCACGATGTGCTGATGGCCCGGGTGGCCCGCAGGGTGCAGGACAAGCGAGTGCTGCGCCTGATTCGGCGTTACCTCCAGGCCGGCGTGATGGTCGACGGCGTGGTGATGGAGACCGAAGAGGGAACCCCGCAGGGGGGCCCCTTGAGCCCGCTGCTCGCCAACATCCTGCTCGATGACCTGGACAAGGAACTGGAACGCCGGGGCCACCGGTTTGTCCGCTACGCCGACGACTGCAACATTTATGTGCGGTCCCGGCGGGCCGGGGAACGGGTCATGGCCAGCGTACGCCGCTTTCTGCAGGAGCGACTGAGGCTGAAGGTCAACGAGGAGAAGAGTGCCGTGGACCGGCCCTGGCGGCGGAAGTTCCTCGGGTTCAGCATGTACAGGAACCGGGGGGTCCGCATCCGGCTGGCTCCGCAGACCGTCGGGCGGGTAAAGGCGAAACTGCGGGAACTGACCCGGCGGAACCGGAGCGAGCCCATGAAGGAACGCATCCGCAAGGTGAACGCTTACCTGCGCGGATGGATCGGGTACTATGCGCTGGCTGACACCCCCAGCGTCTTCGAGGCGCTGGAAGGGTGGCTCCACCGGCGGCTCCGAGCCTGCGTGTGGAAGCAGTGGAAACGGGTGCGCACCCGCTACCGGGAACTGCGGGCACTCGGGCTTCCGGAGTGGGTCGTCCGCCAGTACGCCAACAGCCGCAAGGGGCCGTGGCGGATGGCGGGAGGCCCACTAAACAGAGCCCTGGGTTCCGCCTACTGGCGTACCCAGGGTCTGCTAAGCCTCAGCGAAAGCTACCAGGCCACTCGTCAAGCTTGGCGAACCGCCGGATGCGGACCCGCATGTCCGGTGGTGTGAAAGGACGGGGGTTAGCCGCCCCCTCCTACTCGATATAGCCGAAAGCTGACAGCCCGGGACCGCTGCCAAGAGGGCACCCTGGCAGGGCTTACTCGGCCGCTACAAGGGACCCGCCAGAAGCGTCACGAGCCTCGCCGGCCTCACTCCAGCCGCACCGCCGCCGGATCCACCGGCACAAATCCCTTTACCACCGGGCTCCGGAGGCGGCCCTCCTCGGTCCACTCGAGGAACTCCACCTGCACGCCGAGGAGGGGCCGGACCCAGACCACCCGGTCGGGCCGCCGGGCCCACCGGTCCGCCTCCACCCGGGGGACCGGGTCGAAGGGGCAGGGGGCCGGCGGCAGGGCCGCGGCGAGGGCGCTGAGTTCCTCCTCCTTCAGCCCCGACCCGGCCCGGCCCAGGTATCGGAGCCGCCCCTCGGCGTCGTGGGCTCCCAGGAGCACCGCCCCCGCCCGGCCGCCGGTGACGGTGTAGCCGCCGACCAGGCAGAGCATCTGGAGCCGCCCCTTCACCTTCACCCCGAGGGGGGCTTTCTCCCCGGGCCGGTGGGGGGAGCCGGGGCCCTGCACGACACCCCCCCCCCCCCCCCGCCGGAGGGCGCCTCGAAAGATCCAGGACCCGG
>QGUP01000270.1 GCA_003242505.1 Bacillota bacterium | reverse complement strand
CCAGTTCCCCGACCTCCCCCCTGTCCCGCCCCCCGGTCGGGGTGACCCCCCCCCCCTCCGCCTGTCCCTGCCCCCCCCGCTGCCCCCGGAGCTGTCCCGGGGTCGCGGCCACCGCCAAGAGTCCTTGCCGCTCGTAGTCGCAGTCGATCCCCAACCGGCGGATCTGGGCCTCGGTGTACTCCACCGCCCGGACCATGTACTGGTCCGCCTCCCGGGCCCGCTCCCGGCCCCAGCGGAGGACGGTGATGGTGAGGGAGACGCCGAAAAGGGTCGTGGCAAAGCCTGCATTCCGGCCGCTGGCCCCGCACCCCGTCACCCCGGCCTCCAGCACCGCCACCCGAAGGCCGGGTTGCCGCTCCTTGAGGTGCAGCGCGGTGGAAAGGCCGGTAAAGCCGCCCCCGACCACCGCCACCTCCACCACCCGGTCCCCCTGCAGCGCCGGCTGCGGCTCATACGGGCCCGCCGTCTCCAGCCAGAAGCTCTTCCGCTCCCACTCCGCCACCGGCCACCCCTCCCGACTGCCCTCAGACTGTCCCCGCTCGATCCGGCGGCAGCCGGCCGCCGCCCACCGGTGCCGCTTTTTGAATAAATTCGACGAATACCCGGGGCCAGCCCTGTTAGGAGGAGTATTCGAGAACACGGCGCTCCCAGTACCGGGGGCGGGAGGCCAGGGCGCCCGGGGCAGCCCACCGGGCCGGGGTCCGGGCCCCTCGGCCCCGGTGCAGCCCAACCGGGGCGCGACCCGGGCCCCGGAGCCTCCACTCCCTTACAGCACCCGGGCCCCCTCGGCCGCCAGTCGCACCGGCAGGACCCGGCAATGGCTGCCGTGCCACTGAAAAGCCGCTTCCATCGCCTGGGCCACCGGCTCGGCGCCCCCCGCGGCCACCAGGGCGATGACCGAGGGGCCGGCGCCGGAGAGGGCCGCGGCCCGGGCCCCCGCGGCCAGGGCGGCCTCGATCACCGCCCCCAGCCCCGGGACCAGCCGCTCCCGGTAGGGCTGGTGGAGCCGGTCCCGGGTGGCCGCGGGCAGGAGGTCCAGCCGGCCCGTGGCCAGGGCCGCAACCAGGAGGGTCGCCCGGCTGAGGTTGTAGACCGCATCGGCCAGGGCCACGGTCTCCGGCAGCACCCCCCGGGCCCGGCGGGTCTCCAGGGGCCGCTCCGGGATGGCCACCACCGCCTCCAGGCCGGAAGGCGGATCGAGGCGGACGTAGAGGGGCCGGCCTCCGTCCAGGCACGCGACGGTGAACCCGCCCACCAGGGCCGGGGTGACGTTGTCCGGGTGTCCCTCCAGGGCCACCGCCATGGCCAGGATCTCCTCCCGGCCGAGAAGCCGCCGGCCCAGGGCCCGCTCCGCCAGGGCGTTGGCCCCCACCAGCCCGGCGACAATCGCCGCGGAAGAGGAGCCCAGCCCCCGGGCCACGGGAATGCCGATGGCCTCCCGAATGAGAAGCCCCCGGGGCCGCCAGCCCACCCGCCGGAAGACCTCCTGGGCCGCCTGCCAGACCAGGTTGTTCTCCGGCCGGGCGAGGGCCTCGCCGTGCCCCTCCACCTCGATGACGTCCTCCCCCACCCCGGTCTCCGCCATCTCCACCACGTTGTACAGCTCCAGGGCCACCCCCAGGGTGTCAAAGCCCGGCCCCAGATTGGCCGAGGTGGCCGGCACCATCACCCTCACCATGGCGGGGAACCTCCCGGAATCTCGGACAGAGACGCAAGAGACAGGCAGCATGGCAAAAAACCCGGCGCCCCCGCGGCCCAGGCCAGGGTCCTCAGAAGGGGGCCCTCAGGCCAGGGCCCGCAGGGCAGGGCTCTCAGAACAGGGCCGTCACGACCGGGCCCTCAGGCCAGGGCCGCGAGCAGGGCCTCGTACTCCGCGGGAACCCGCAGGGGCGGCCGGTCGATCTGAAGGGCGGTGTCCGGATCCTTCAGGCCGTGGCCGGTGAGCACCGCCACCACCCGCTGCCCCCGCCAGGGGCTGAGCCGCCCCTCCCGGGCCAGCTTCAGCAGGCCGGCGATGGCCGCGCAGGACGCCGGCTCGGCGAAGATCCCTTCGGTCTGGGCCAGGGCCTCGTAGGCCGCCAGGATCTCCGCGTCGGTGACGGCGTAAAAGCCTCCGCCGGACTCCTGCACCGCGGCCGCCGCCAGGTGCCAGGAGGCCGGGTTGCCGATGCGGATGGCGGTGGCCACCGTCTCGGGGTTGGGCACCGGCTCCCCCCGGACCAGGGGGGCGGCGCCGGCGGCCTGAAAGCCCAGGAGCACCGGCCGGCCCCGGTTGTACTCCTTGAAGCCCATCCAGTAGGCGCTGATGTTTCCCGCATTCCCCACCGGGATCGCCAGGGCCGCGGGGGCCTTGCCGCCCAGGGCGTCCACCACCTCGAAGGCGGCGGTCTTCTGCCCCTGGAGCCGGTAGGGGTTGACGGAGTTGACCAGGGCGATCTCCGGCCGGGCGGCGGCGATCTGCCGGACCAGCCGCAGGCCGTCGTCGAAGTTGCCCGCGATCTGCAGCACCCGGGCGCCGTAGGCGATGGCCTGGGCCAGCTTTCCCAGGGCCACGGCCCCATCGGGGATCACCACGTAGCACCGGATCCCAGCCCGGGCCGCGTAGGCCGCGGCGCTGGCGGAGGTGTTGCCGGTGCTGGCGCAGATGACCGCCCGGGCGCCGGCCTCCACGGCCTTGGAGACCGCCACGGTCATGCCCCGGTCCTTGAAGGAGCCGGTGGGGTTCATCCCCTCGCACTTGAGGTAGAGCTCCACCCCCAGTTCCCGGCCCAGCCGGGGCGCCGGCACCAGGGGCGTCCCCCCCTCCAGCAGGGTGACCACCGGGGTGGCGTCGGAGACCGGCAGGTACCGCCGGTACGCGGCGATGACGCCGGGCCAGGGCATGGTTTCCACTCCTCCTCACCTTCGCAAGGGGCCAATTCTTCCGGCATCTCCGGCGGGAAGAAGAGGGGCGGACGGCGGCCGTCCGCCCCGTGGGGTTCAGCCGTGGGCTCCAAGAGGGCTCAGCCCTGCGCCCCAGGAGGGCTCAGCCATCCGCCCCGAAAGGGCGCAGCGGTCCCCCGGGGAGGGGCTCAGAGGGTCGTGGCCTTGCGGGCCGCCTCGTCCAGCGCCTTCTCCGCGACCTCCCGGGTGAGAAGGTCGAGGAAGGCCGCGAAGGGCATGCTCCCCTCGTCCTTCATCCCCCGGCGCCGGACCGAGACGGTGCCGGACTCGGCCTCCTTGTCCCCCACCACCAGCATGAAGGGGATCTTCTGGACCTCGGCCTCCCGGATCTTGTAGCCGACCTTCTCGTTCCGCAGGTCTACCTCGGCCCGGAAGCCGGCGGCCTTCAGGTCGGCAAGGAGCTTCTGGGCGTAGTCGTGGTGCCGGTCGGCGATGGGCAGCACCCGCACCTGGACCGGCGCCAGCCAGGCCGGAAAGGTGCCGGCGAAGTGCTCGGTCAGGATGCCGATGAACCGCTCGATGCTGCCCATGATCGCCCGGTGGATCATCACCGGCCGCTTGTGCTGGCCGTCGGCATCGACGTAGGTGAGGTCGAACCGCTGAGGCAGCTGGAAGTCCAACTGGATGGTGGCGCACTGCCAGGTCCGGCCGAGGGCGTCGGTGATGTGGTACTCGAGCTTCGGCCCGTAGAAGGCCCCCTCCCCGGGGTTGAGCTCGTATTTGATCCCGGCCTTCTCCATGGCCGCGGCCAGGGCCGCCTCCGCCCGCTCCCAGAGGGCGAGGTCGCCCATGTAGTTTTCCGGCCGGGTGGCCAGCTTCACCGTGTACGGCATCCCCAGGGCGCCGTAGATCTCGTCGATGATCCCCTGGACCTCCAGGATCTGCTCCTCGATCTGGTCCTCCCGGACAAAGATGTGGGCGTCGTCCTGGTGCATCCCCCGGACCCGCAGGAGGCCGTGGAGGGTGCCCGAGGGCTCGTACCGGACCAGGGGCCCGTACTCGGCGATCTTGAGGGGCAGGTCCCGGTAGGACCGGACCTCGTTCTTGTAGAGCAGGCAGTGGCCGGGGCAGTTCATCGGCTTGACCG
>QGUP01000269.1 GCA_003242505.1 Bacillota bacterium | reverse complement strand
CGGTGCTCCTGGCGGCCCTGGCAGTACTGTGGGCGGTGCTGTGAGCGTTACCCCCCGGCGCATGGTCCGGCGGCGCCGGGGGGTATTCCTATGCCTGAGACGGACCAAGGGCAGGGGGCGGCAGGGTGCAGGGGGCAGAAGGGCGGCAGTCGGGGGCCGGGGCGGCGGAGGTGCCCGGGGCCAGGGGGCTCCCGGGTGGCGCCGCGGGCAGAGGGACAGAGGAGGTCGGGGCCCTCGTGGACGCGGCCGGGACGCTCGCCGAGGCCCGGTCGCGGCGGGAGGACGCCGTAAGGGCCAGCGCGGGGGAGGAGGCCGGGGGGTTCACCACCTGGACCCTCACCACCCTCGCCCTGGGGACGGTGGTGGGCGGGTCCTTCTTCCTGGGCTCGGCCATCGCCATCCGGGCCGCGGGGCCGGCGAGCCTGGTGGCTTTTCTCCTCGGCGGGGCGCTGGTCTACATCATCCTCTCCGCCCTGTCGGAGATGACCGTGGCCGACCCGACCCCCGGGGCCTTCCGCACCTATGCGGAGCGGGCCTACGGCCCCTGGGCCGGGTTTGTCGTCGGCTGGGTCTACTGGACGGGCCTCGCCCTGGCCATGTCCAGTGAGGCGACCGCGGTGGCGGTCCTCCTCCGGGGGTGGGTCCCCTGGCTGGAGCAGCCGGCCCTGGCCACCCTCATCGTCCTGGGGGTGACCGGGGTGAACCTCCTGGGCACCGGGCTCCTGGCCCGGCTGGAGGCGGGCCTCGCCGGGGTGAAGGTGCTGGCGGTCCTGGCTTTCATCATCCTGGGCGCGGCGGCCATCGCCGGGTGGGTGCCGGGCCGGCCAGCGCTGGGCCTCGGGGCCCTGGCCGGGGCGCCCCTCCTGCCCCACGGCATCGGGGGCCTTCTGGGCAGCATGCTCATCGTGATGTTCAGCTACGCCGGCTTTGAGATCATCGGCCTCGCCGCGCCCCAGGCCCGGGAGCCCCACCGGACCGTGCCCCGGGCGATCCTCTGGACCATCCTGAGCCTTACCGGGCTCTACACCGCCGCGGTCGCGGTGCTCCTCGTCCTGGTGCCCACCGAGAGCCTCACCCCGGAGCTGAGCCCCCTGGTGGCGGGGCTCCGGGCCGGGGGGCTCGGTTGGGCCGCAGGGGCGGTGGGCGGGGTGCTGGTGGTGGCGATTCTTTCCACCATGCTCGCAGCCCTCTTCGGCCTCGGGCAGATGGTCCGGTCCCTGGCGGCGGAGGGGTACGGGCCCGCCTGGCTGCGGGAGGAAGGCGGCCACCCCCGCCGGGGGATCCTGCTCTCCGCCGGGGCGATGTTGGCCGGGGTGAGCCTCAGCTACCTGCTGCCCCGGCAGGTCTACCTGTTCCTGGTCAGTTCCGGGGGTTTTGCCCTGCTCTTTGTCTACGCGGTGATCCTCGCCACCCACCTCCGCCACCGGCGCACCGTGGGCTGCCCGCCCCGGGGGCGCTGCCAGCTGCCCGGGTACCCGTATACCACCTGGGCGGCCCTGGTGGCGGTGGTGGGCATCCTCCTCGGGATGCCCCTGGTCCCGGGGCAGGGGGCGGGGCTGGCTGCGGGGCTGCTGCTGGTGGCCCTCTATGGGCTGGCGTACTGGATTGGCGTCCGCCGGCGCCGGGGCGAGGCCGGGGCAGAAGCCGACTAGACCGGCCGGCGCGGAAGCCGGGCGCGCCCAGGCCAGCGCGGAAGCGGACCAGGGCCGAAGCCGAACAGGGAGGTTGACGGCATGGCGGAGTCCACATACTGTCAGTTTCGGGTGGCCCGGCTGCGGCCCACCTGGCGGAGGCTCACCGGGCTGGAGCGGAGCGAGCTTCTCGCCGGGCTGGAGGCCCTGGTGAGCCGGTACCCCGAGGTCCGGGTGGATCCCTACCTCCCCGGGGATGGCGACCCCGGCTGCGACTTCATGCTCCGGCTGGAGTCCAGCGACCCCCGGGCCCTGGAGGAGATGGGGGCCTGGATGGCCGCCGCGGCCTTTTTCCAGCACGTGGAGCCGGTGCTGACCGCCCGGGGCCGGACCCTGACGCCCCGGTACGTCACCCCGGAACAGGTCGAGGCGCTCCTCAGGCGGGAGCCGGCGCCGGACCTGGGGCGCCATGCCTTCCTCTTCCGCATCAGCCGGACCCGGGACTGGTGGCATCTTCCCGACCAGGAGCGCCGGGCGATGGTCCGGGAACACGTGGACCGGGGGTTGGCCGCGGGCGAGCCCATCTACCGGTGCTGTTACTACTGCGCAGGGCTCGACGATCAGCAGGACTTCCTTTACTACCTTGAGTCCTACAGCGAGGCGGCGGTGCTGGAGGCCTACGCCGCGGCCCAGGCCCTCCGGGATGCCCGGTACTGGGCCCGGCACGACCTTGTCTTCCAAGGGCGCCTGGTCACCCTGGCGAAGTGGAAGGACCGGGTCCGGCTGGGGATCGCCCACCGGCCAGGGGCCCAGCCAGCAGCGGCGGAGCCGGGGGAGGCTGGGCCGCTCCCGCAGCACCTGGGGGCGCCGCCGGGGGAGATGCCCCCTCCGCCCGGCGCCCATCCCTGAGTCGGCGGCGGGCGGAGCTTACCGCCGCCCCGGCCGCACCACGGTCTTCCAGGTCCGGCCGCCGTCCCGGGATCCCAGCACCTCCCCCCGGAAGGTGGTCAGGTAGACCACCGCCGGCGCCACCGGGTGGATGGCGATCTGCGCCACCCCGTCCGGCGCCGGCAGCCGGAGGCCAAGCGCGGTCCAGGTCCTGCCGCCGTTCCGGCTCTCCATCAGGCCCTCCTCCCGGTGATAGGCCAGGATCACCTGGGGATCCTGGAGGCTGTACGCCACGGCGGTGACCGGACCGGCCAGAAGGGTCTGCCATCGCTGCCCCCGGTCGGGGCTCCACAGCAGTCCACCGGGGGTGGCTGCCAACAACTGGTCCCGCGCCCGGGGGTGGGGGGCCAGGGCGACGGCGGGCGGCCCGTTGTCTTCCTCCGCTGCGGCCCCAGGAAGCGCCGTCGGGGTTCCGGAAACCCCTGCCGGCGACCCGGGGATGTCCGTGGCGGTTGAGGCCACCATGGCGGCCCCGATGACCCCGGCTGCCACCCCGTCCGCCACCCCGGCCGCGGTGCGGGCGGTCCAGGTGGCGCCGCCGTCCTCGCTGTGGTACAGCTGCCCCGGTGGATCGGCCCAGCCGTACACCAGCCGGGGGTCGATGGGGCTGACGGCCAGGTGGCTCAGGCGCACCTCGCCGGAGAGGCCGACGGGGGTCCAGGTCCGGCCGCCGTCCGGGCTGACCACCATGCCCAGGGGATCGGGGAGGTCGACCCCCGGGCCGGGGCGGCCGCTGGCGTAGAGGGGCCAGGGCTCCACCGGGGCGATGGCCAGGGCCGTCAGGTCCAGCCGGGCCGCCCCCGCCGGCTCCAGGCGCCCGCCGGGTCCGGCCACCAAAAGGCCGCCGTCGGTGGCGAGGTAGACCCGGTCGGGGTCCCGGGGGTCGAGGCCCAGGGCCCGGACCTGGGTGAATCCCGGCGGCCTACGCAGCCAGGTGCAGCCGGTGACGCCAAGGAGGAGCCCGGCGATGAGGAGCGCGGCCAGGGCCCGGCGAGCCGCCGTGCCCCGGGCGGCCGCCACGTCCGGGCCGGCTGCCGTGCCCAGGCGTGCCACCATGCCTCGGCAGACCGCCATGCCCCGGCGAGGCGCCAGGGCCGGGCCCAATCCCCTGGCCGGCGGGCGGCCCCGGACCGGTGGGCGGCCCCGGACCGGCGGCGCCGATGGTGTGAGAACCGACATCGCTCTCACCTGCCGCTCGAGGATCCCTGCCGCCCCCGGCTACCCGCCGGGGCGGCACCAGGGCTGTCACCCTCATTCTTGACCCCCGGCGGCGGTTTCAGTCGTTCCCGGGCGACCGGGACGGCGGGGTGGAGCAACAGGCTGGCAATAAAGAGACCGGGAGACCGCGCTGGTGACGGTCTCCCGGTATTGCCTGCCGCTTCAGCCCGGTGGCGTGCATCCGGGCCCCCGGCCCGGCCGGACTCCAGCCTCAGAGCCCCTCCACCACATGTGCC
>QGUP01000268.1 GCA_003242505.1 Bacillota bacterium | reverse complement strand
CACCTCATCGACGCCATGGCCCGGCTCCTGGCCCGTGCCCTCAATGACCTGCTCCACCCCACTCCGGAGGCCCAGGCCCTGCTCCGGTACGCGGGCGGGTAGGGTTCCCCCCGCCGGCACGGGCCGGGGGCGCCCGCGGATGCGGGCGCCCCCGGAATCCTTATTCCGCTGCTCCGCCGCCCCGGCGCAGGGCCAGCAGTTGCTCGAAGAACCCGGGGAAGCTCACCCCGACCGCCTCCGCGCCGGCGATCTGCACCGGGCCGGCGGCCACCTGGGCCGCCACCGCCAGGGCCATGGCCAGCCGGTGGTCGCCGTGGCTCGCCACCTGCCCGCCCTGGAGCCGGGCTCCTCCTGCGATGATCATCCCGTCCGGCCGCTCCTCCACCCGGGCCCCGAGCTTCCGGAGTTCGGCCGCCACCGCGGCGATCCGGTCGGTCTCCTTCACCCGGAGTTCGGCGGCGTCCCGGATCTCCGTCGGCCCTGCGGCCACCGCCGCGGCCACCGCCAGCACCGGGATCTCGTCGATGAGCCGGGGGATGAGGTCCCCCGCGATGACGGTCCCCCGGAGGGCCCCGCCGCCCCGGACCAGGAGGTCGGCCACCGGTTCGCCTGCGGCCTCCCGGGGGTTGAGGACCTCGATCGGCGCACCCATCGCCCGGAGCGCGTCCAGGATGCCGGTGCGGGTGGGGTTCACCCCCACGTTTTCGATCAGCACTTCGGAGCCGGGGACCAGGGCCGCGGCCACCAGGAAGAACGCGGCGGAGGAGATGTCCCCGGGCACCTCCAGCCGCTGCCCCTCCAGCCGAGGCCGGCCCTCGACCCAGGCGGTGGTTCCCTCCACCCGGACCCGGGCGCCGAAGCCCGCCAGCATCCGCTCGGTGTGGTCCCGGCTCCGGGCGGGTTCCGTCACCCCGGTCTCCCCCTCGGCGCTCAGGCCGGCGAGGAGCACCGCGGACTTGACCTGGGCGCTGGCCACCGGGCTCCGGTAGTGAATGGGCCTCAGTCCCCCGCCCCGGATCACCAGGGGCGCCAGCCGGCCGCCCTCCCGGCCGTCCACCTGGGCCCCCATCTGCCGGAGGGGCACCGCCACCCGGTCCATGGGCCGGCGGCGGATGGAGGCGTCCCCGGTGAGCACCGTGAGGTGCGGCCGGCCAGCCACCAGGCCCGCCAGCAGCCGGATGGTGGTGCCGGAGTTGCCCACGTCCAGCACGTCCGGGGGCTCCCGGAGCCCCTCCAGCCCCACCCCGGTCACCTTCAGGTGGTCCGGGGCCAGGACCTCCACCGTCACCCCCAGGGCCTCCATGCACCGGACGGTGGCCAGGCAGTCGGCCCCGGGCAGGAACCCGGTGATCTCCGTGGTACCCCGGGCGATGCCCCCGAGGATCACCGCCCGGTGGGAGATGGACTTGTCGCCGGGGACCCGGATGACCCCCTTGAGGGGCTTCCGGGCGGGTTCAAGGGTCACCATGGCTGGCTATCACCTCGTCAAGGGGTTCCCGGCCCTCCTCCAGGCACCGCCGGACCGCCTCGAACCGCTCCCGGGCCGCCCGCCCCCGGGCGAACCACCGGCCGATCCCCTCCGGGTCGCCGGCCCGCACCGCCGCCTCCAGGCCGTCCAGGGCCCGGCGGAAGGCCGCCAGGGCCTCGAGGACCGGCTCCCGGTTGGTGAGGAGGATCTCCTGCCACAGGCTCCCGGGGCTGAGGGCCAGCCGGGTCGTGTCCCGGAAGCCCCCGGCCCCCAGGGCCAGCACCTGGCCGAGGGCCTCCTCCCCCATCCCGGCGGCCGCCGCCATGGCGGTGGCCACCACCTGGGGCAGGTGGCTCACATAGGCCACCCGGCGGTCGTGCTCCCGGGGGTCCATCAGCACCGGCCGGGCGAAGACAGCCCCGGCGAGGGCCCGGACCAGGGCCACCGCGGCCGGGGGCGTCCGCTCCGTCGGGGTGATCACCCAGACCGCCCCCCGGAAGAGGTCCGGCCGGGCCGCGGCGATGCCCGCCCGCTCCGACCCGGCCATGGGGTGGGAGCCCACAAACGCCGCCCCCGGGGCGAGGTGCGGCTCCCAGGCGGCCACCACCGCCGCCTTGGTGCTGCCGAGGTCCGTCACCACGCAGCCGGGGGGAACCCGGGGGGCCCACCGGGGGCCCAGTTCCGCCAGGGCGGCCACGGGCAGGGCCAGGACCAGGAGCTGCGCCCCGGCCATGGCCTCCGCCGGGTCGAGGGTCCCCCGGTCCACCGCGCCCCGGCGGGCGGCCTCGGCCAGGACCTCCGGGTCCCGGTCGACCCCCACCACCTCCCGCACCACCCCGGCGGACCGGAGGGCCATCCCCAGGGAGCCCCCCATCAGCCCCACGCCCCAGATGGCCACCCGGCCGAGGGGAAAGCCCGCGGCAAAGCCCATGGCTGCTCCTCCCCGGCGGTCAGTCCGCTGCGGCCCGGACCGGGTCGGCGTCGGGCAGCGGCACCCGCCGGCCAAGGACCGAGGCGATGGCCGCCACCTCGTCCATCATCGCCTTGAACATCGCCGGGCTGAGGGCCTGGGCGGCATCGGAGACGGACTCGTCCGGCCGGGGGTGGACTTCCACCTCCAGGCCGTCGCACCCCGCGGCCACCGCGGCCCGGGCCAGGGCCGGCACCCAGGCCCGCTTGCCCGCGGCGTGGGAGGGATCGACCACCACCGGCAGGTGGGTGAGCCCCTTGGCCACCGGCACCGCGGAGATGTCCAGGGTGAACCGGGTGCTCCCCTCAAAGGTGCGGATCCCCCGCTCGCAGAGGATCACCTGGTCGTTGCCCCCGGCCAGGATGTACTCCGCGGCCGAGAGCCACTCCTCGATGGTCATGCCGAAGCCCCGCTTGAGCAGCACCGGCTTCCGGATCCGGCCCAGGGCCTTCAGGAGCGGGTAGTTCTGGCCGTTGCGAGCCCCCACCTGGAGGATGTCCGCGTACTCCGCCACCAGGGGCACCGACTCGGGGTCCATCACCTCGGTGCAGACCGGCAGTCCGGTCAGCTCCCGGGCCTCCGCGAGGATCTTCAGCCCTTCCTCCCCCAGGCCCTGGAAGCTGTAGGGGCTGGACCGGGGCTTGTAGGCCCCGCCCCGGAGCACCGTGGCTCCCGCGGCCTTGGCGGCCAGGGCCGCCTCCAGGTAGGCCTCCCGCCCTTCCACCGCGCAGGGGCCGGCGATCACCGGCACCTCGCCGCCGCCGAACTGGACGTTGCCCACCCGCACCACGGTGTCCTCGGGATGGAATTCACGACTGACGAGCTTGTAGGGCTTGGTGACCTTCATGACCTTCTCCACTCCGGGATAGGCCTCGAGCCCCAGGGCCTCGAGGCGCGCCCGGTCCTCGCCGATGGCCCCGATGACGGTGGCCTGGACCCCCCGGGAGAGGTGGACGCCGAAGCCTTCCTTCTGCAGTCGGTCCACCACCGCCTGGATCTCCTCTTCCGTGGCACCCTTCCGCATCACCACGATCACCGTCTCGACACCCCCACAACCACTTTCTCTGGGCGCCCTGCGGGGCCGATGGCGCAGCAACGAACGAAAGGCTTCCGTCCGCCAAGGGACGGAAGCCTGGCTTCCGCGGTACCACCCTCGTTGCCGCCGGCTCGCCCGGCGGCCCCTCTTCCGGAGCACCACCATGCTCCCCTCCCGGTAACGGGGGAGGTCGCCGTCGGCGACTACTGGGCACAGCAGGCTGCGCCGTTCGCCCCGCGCTCCCGGGTGTATTCAGCAGGGTCCGGGCACCGGCTTGCACCGCCCGCCGGCTCTCTGGGGCTCCGGGCTCCCTGCCTACTCCTCCCGGTCATCGCTTTGCTCTCATCGTTGGGAGGATTATAGCATCGGTCCTCCCAGGGATCAAGAGGGGTGGGGCCGTTCCGTCCCTGCATTATTTCGGTTGTGGCGGCTGTGACGGGAGCAGGCCCCGGGGGGGTCCCCCCGGGGCTGGGGGGTTCCCCCCCCCCCGGAGGGGCCCCTTGAGGGCCGGGCCAGGGGGCGGGGGTCTCTCCCCCCTCTTTTTTACAAACTTCACCCGCCCG